>NZ_LGZA01000016.1:0-53154 GCF_001308005.1 Neisseria sp. 74A18 | reverse complement strand
TATTTATTCTTATCTCTATTTTTTTATATAAGCGCATGTTCTCCAATGGAGATAGATAACTCTTATCCTAATCAAAAAATCGAAAATCCAAAACCTAAATTTGAACATTCTAAATTTTTCTTAAATGGAGTTGGTGATATTCATATTGGGGATACATTTAATAAAAAATCTTTTGTAAAAGCTGAGGAAGAAATTGAAGGATGTTTTCATGCTGAAAATAAGGAGTATCCAGATTTTTCTTTTAAATTTATAGATAATAAATTAGTAGAAATAGAATCGTATTCAAAAAATCAAGTCATTTCACCGTATGGGATAAAAATAGGAGATATGCCGAAATTAATATATCAAAAACATAAAGGAGAAAAAGAAGAAATAATGAATCATCCTTATGGTGATGAAAATGATAAAGTTATTTTTTATTGGTACAAAGTTAATGATGAAGATTTAGGTATTAAATATGTTATTATGAACAACAAAGTAGAGAGTATTAGTGTGGGTAAAAAAGAACAATTACCTTATATGGAAGGTTGTTTGTAATTTAGGATCTAATTTACAGATAATCAAGAGTTGAAGAAATATACTGATACATTGATGATATTTTGAAGCTAAAGGTAATTTACATAAAAATGTAAGTTACATGGTTCAAGATAATATTGTCACAAATGTTAGAATATCTGAAAGCAATGTTGCTTTGCCTTATGGTGTGAAGCGATATAGTTACTTATATTTCTATCGGTCTCAAAGATTCTCTATTGTTGATGGAAGGCTGCGCTTAATTGATCTCTATATGTTGATGCCGTCTGAAAGTATATTTCAGACGGCATTTACTTTTAGTCGATAGATATAGGAAAGTTTTTTTCTGATGAAGAGTTCAATATTTTTAGTTTAGCGGTTTGAAAAGCAAAATCACCAAACATGATGATAAGTGGATTTTGCTTCCAAGTGTCTTATACATTGAACAAGAAATGAATCACATCGCCATCCTGCACCACATATTCCTTGCCTTCGGCACGCATTTTGCCGGCTTCTTTGGCTTTGGCTTCGCCGCCTAAAGTAACGAAATCGTCGTAAGAAATCACTTGGGCGCGGATGAAGCCGCGTTCGAAATCGGTGTGGATCACGCCGGCGGCTTGCGGGGCGGTGTCTCCTTTGCGGATGGTCCAAGCGCGGACTTCTTTTACGCCGGCGGTGAAGTAGGTTTGCAGGCCGAGCAGGTCGTAGCCTGCGCGGATCAGGCGGTTGAGGCCGGGTTCTTCCAAGCCCATTTCGGCGAGAAATTCGGCTTTTTCTTCATCTTCGAGTTCGGCAATTTCGCTTTCCAGTGCGGCGCACACGGCAACTACGGGGGCGTTTTCTTTGGCGGCCAATTCTTTCAGGCGCTCTAAGTGCGGGTTGTTTTCAAAACCGTCTTCGGCCACATTACCTACATACATGGCGGGTTTGGCGGTGAGCAGAAACAGGGGGCGCAGCATGGCAAGTTCTTCTGCATCAAGGCCGAACGAGCGCACGGGTTTGCCTTCGTTGAGATGGGGCAGTAGTTTTTCGCACAGGGCAACGAGTTTTTGTGCGTCTTTATCGCCTGATTTGGCGCGTTTTCCTTCACGGGTGATGGCTTTTTCTACGCTGGCAAGGTCGGCCAATGCCAGCTCGGTGCCGATGGTTTCGATGTCGGCAATGGGATCGACTTTGCCGGAAACGTGCACGATATTGTCGTCGTCGAAGCAGCGAACCACGTTCACAATAGCATCGGTTTCGCGGATGTTGGCGAGAAACTGGTTGCCCAAACCTTCGCCTTTGCTCGCGCCTGCTACCAAGCCTGCGATGTCGACAAATTCGACAATGGCGGGTTGCATTTTTTGCGGATTAACGATTTTAGCCAGCTCGGCCATGCGTGGATCGGGCACTTCGACGATGCCGACGTTGGGTTCAATCGTACAGAAGGGATAGTTGGCCGCTTCGATACCGGATTGGGTTAAGGCGTTAAACAAGGTGGATTTGCCGACGTTGGGCAGGCCGACGATGCCGCATTTTAAGCTCATGGAGTTTCCTGAAATTGCTGAATATAATAAACGGGCGATTTTACCATATTTCAGACGGCCTCAAGCCGCTATCTTTGATAGGTTTTTAGGTGGAATAGGGTAACGCTTCGGCATCATGTACCGCAAATTCCGCTATATCCTGTCGGTCTGATTCGGTTTGCCAAAAGTGCCGGTACTGAGCCATCTGAAAGCGGTGTGCTTAAACCTGTTTCAAAACAGCCAAGAGGCTTATTGTAGCTGTTGCTGTTTAAAAGGCATCCGATTGCTTGAAAAACAGGCAATCCAAAAAGAAAACAGAAAAGCTTAGGCAAAACCGGTGTTTCTCAATATACGATATACGGATTTTAAAAGCTGTCGTTTGAATCTGATTGTTTTGAAAAAAGAAAAAGTATTCCCGCCGCAGCGGGAATACTAACGGATGATTGAATCTGTTCACAAAGCCGTTGCCCAATGCAGCTTGCTTTGGGAAGAGACTTGGGTAACTTCGTTGGTGTCTAAATTAATGGCGGTAAGTTGGCCGCCCCACAGCGCGCCGGTGTCGAGCGAGATGACGCGGTAGTTGTTGAGATAGCCGAGTGCCGACCAATGGCCGAATACGATGGTATGGCTCAAGTGTTGGCGTTCGGGTGCTTCAAACCACGGGCGCAGGTCGTCGGGCATGTCTTTAAGCCCGCCTTTGAAATCATAGTCGAGCTTGTTTTTGAAGGTGAGCGCGCGCATACGGGTAAAGACGTTGGTAATCATGCGTAGGCGGTCGTAGCCGGTGAGGCTGTTTTTCCATTTTTTAGGTTTGTCGCCGTACATGTTGAGAAAATAGTCTTTGGCGCGGTCGCTTTTCAATTCGGTTTCAACTTCGAGCGCGAGGCTTTCGGCTTTGTCGATATCCCATTTGGGCAGCAGCCCGGCGTGCACCAAAACATGCTTGTCGCCGCGGATCAAGAGCGGTTGGGCGCGCACCCAATCAAGCATTTTGCGGTTGTCGGGGTGTTCGAGAATCGGTGCGATGGTGTCGCCGCGTCTGATTTTGCCGAAGCCGTAAGATACGGCCAGCATGTGCAGGTCGTGGTTGCCGAGCACGGTGCGGATGCTACTTTCGTGCTTCATCACAAATTGCAGGGCCTCGAGCGACTGTGGGCCGCGGTTGACGATGTCACCCGTGAGCCACAGAGTGTCGGTGCCGTGGTTAAAGCCTATTTTGGCGAGCAGGGCGTTGAGTTCGGCAAAGCAGCCTTGAATATCGCCGATTGCATAATGTGCCATGTGTGTGAATCCGTGTGGTTGGATGAGGTGTGTGAGGCCGTCTGAATCATGTTCAGACGGCATTATCATTATATTTTAAATCAGCTGTTCAGCACCAATACGGCTTCCGCTTCCACTTGCACGCCTTTGGGTAGGCCGGCAACTTCGACAGCGGCACGGGCGGGAAAGGGTTGGCTGAAGTATTCGGCCATCACTTCGTTGAATACGGCGAAGTTGCCTAAGTCGGTGAGGTAGGCGTTGACTTTGACGATGTCGTCTAAAGAACCGCCCGCCGCTTGCGCCACGGCTTGCAGGTTTTTAAATACTTGGTGCGCTTCGGCGCGGAAATCGCCGTTGCCGACTACGGTCATGGTGGCGGGGTCGAGCGGGATTTGGCCGCTCATGTAAACGGTGTTTCCTGCGCGAACGGCTTGGCTGTATGCGCCGATGGCGGCAGGGGCGTTGTCGGTGTGGATGATGGTTTTAGCCATGGGGAGATTCCTTTTCTTCAGAAGATTGTTCGGGTTCGGATTTTGTAGTATCGGTTTGATTATTTTCAGTAGTGTTCTCCGCTTGTTCGTTTTTTGATTCGGATTTGTTAAAACGAGTCTTAAAATTAGTTAAATGGGTACGAATTCGATTCAAAAATCCAGGTTCTTCACGATAAGAAAGTATAAATCCAGCTAAAGAGCCAATAGCAATAATTTCGAATAATTTACTAATAAATTTTAGAAATGAATCCCAAAATTCATTGTTATTAGTTGATTTTGAAGATGTTGCTCCATTTTTGGGGTTGTTAGGTAATTTATTGTTTTCTGCTGATACTTTTTCCTCTGTTGCTGATGGAGCTGTTTTAATTTCATTAGCAGTATATTCTGCTTGAGATGAATTTTTATTTTCAAGGTTATCTTCAATTGTGATATGAATTCCTATGAGAAACACTAGAGCGACAGTTACCCTAATCAAGTTTTGGCAATTTTTTTTAAGATTTATTGCGGTTATTGCAAGTCGAATAATAAAAAAAGTTGATATGAATATTATGAAATTGAAACATATAAATTCTAATAGAGATGTATATGGATATTGATTTTCAAGATCACTAACTATGTAAACCGTAGCAGAATAAAAAACAAATGAAATTAAAAATATACGTGTAATTAAATTCACATTGGGTTTTTCAAAAAAATTTTTATTGAATTTTTATATTTGTTATAGAAAGCAGGAAAGTAAGAATAAAATGCGATAATCAAAATAATTAATGTAATTATAATCATAATAACAGTAATATTGTTTAAGGCCATCTGGGCTTCTCCTATATTTTATTTCTCAAAATTTTCAGCATTTTATAAATTCAGGAGAAACGAATCAATCAATTACCCAATTCCTCGCTGCATCCATATCCGCCCAAATCTGTTTTTTCAAATCGTCGATGTTGTCGAACTTGGCTTCGTCGCGCAGTTTGTGCAGGAAACGCACGCGGATGCGTTGGCCGTATAAATCGCCGTTGAAGTCGAACAGATGCACTTCGAGCTTTTGGCGGCGGGTTGCGGATACGGTGGGGTTGAAGCCGAAGCTGGCTACGCCGCGGCGGGTGCCGAAGCTGCCTTCCGCTTCGACCACAAACACGCCGCTGAGGGCGTAGTGGTGTTGGGGAAGCTGCACGTTGGCGGTGGGGCAGCCGATGGTGCGGCCGAGCTTGGCGCCGTGTTTGACTTTGCCGCTGAGTGCGTAGTCGTGGCCGAGCAGTTTGCCGGCATATTCCAAGAGGCCGTCTGAAAGGGCTTTGCGGATGGCGGTGCTGCTGGCGCGGATGTTTTCCACCAGCACGGAAGGGGTGCGCTCGGTAACCATGTCGGGCTGGCTTTGCAGCAGGGCGAAATCGCCTTCGCGCCCTGCGCCGAAGCGGAAATCGTCGCCGATGAGCAGGTATTTGGTGTTGAGGGTTTCGCGCAGCAGGCGGCTGATGAAGTTTTGGGCGTTGATGTCGGCAAAGGCTTGGTTGAAACGCAGCACCCACACAGCATCGACGCAGCCGGTTTCGCGCAGTAGGTGCAGTTTGCTGCGCAGCGGGCTGAGGCGGTAGGGCAGTTCGCGTCCTTGTTTGCGGGCGAAAAATTCTTGCGGCTGCGGCTCGAAAATCACGGCAACCACGGGCAGGCCGCGGCTTTGTGCTTCTTGTTTGAGCCGTTGCAGGATGTGGCGGTGGCCGAGATGCACGCCGTCGAAATTGCCGATGGTAACGGCTGAGCCTTGGGGAAAGTCGGGGCGGCTGCCCAAACCGAACCAGATTTTCATGGGTAATGTCTGTGTGTGTGAAAAAACGGAGTATTGTAAGCTGAATCGGCGGCGGGGGGAATGCTGCGGTCAATAGCTTTTTTTGATGTATGTGGTTTATTTCGGTTAGTTTGTTATATGGGCGCAGCGGTTTGGCGGGGAATGGTGTGAGGCCGTCTGAAAGCGGGTAAAGTGGGTTTTGTTAAAGTTCACTAAAGTCTGTTTTCAGACGGCCTTAAACAGATTAGCCGTCGCCGCGTTCCAGCAGCATCAGCAGCATAGCGGCGTTCAGCACCAACACATCGTCTTCTGCCGGAGCTTGGGCGGTTTTTTCCAAGCTGAATTTGCGTTCAAGAAACGAAGCGTTTTTCTTGAGAAGGTAGGTTTCGCGTCCGTCGGGCGTGGCGATGGTGTAGGTCGGGTTGAGGAAGTAGCCGGTGAGCATGCCGATAAAGGGAATTTCGCCGACGATGCCGTCCACCACGGCTACCCACGGATTGGCTTCGTGCAGGGTGTAGCGCAGGTTGCCCGCTGCGTCGCTGAGGGTATAGCTGGTTTTCCACAATGATTTCATGCCGCTGCGCTTGATGCTGCCGATGGTTCGGCCTGCCGCGTCGCGCACGGTGTAGCTGGCATTGAAGTCGATAATGCGGTCGGCGTCGATGGTGTAGAGCTTCTCGTTGCGGCTGCTGTTGCGGAAAATTTCGATGGATTCTTTGATCTTAAAAATCTTCTGCCGCGTGTAGGCCACTTCTTCGCCTTGCGCGTTGAATACGGTGAAGTCGTTGGACGGCGTGAAGATTTTGAAGGTGAAGTTAAGGGGGAATTGAAGGTTTTGCATGTGTTGTTTCGAGGAATCAAGAGGTTGCCGATTATAGCAAATTTTGATTCGTTATGACGGAGTTATGTTTGAAGAGGCCGTCTGAAAACGAACTTTGTGAGTTTCGCCAAAACCTGCAAAGCTAGTTTTCAGACGGCCTTATTTAAGTTAAGCAAACAGCCCGCCGGATGTGCGGGCTGCGGGGAAAGCTGTATGTTTTCAGACGGCCTGATCAGCCTTTTTTAAGATGGAGGACAAAGGCTACTACGGCGGCCACGGCAAAGAAATAGCCTAGGTAAGGCGTGCTGTTCGGCTTATGGACAACCACAAAATTGATAACTGAAAGCACTACAAACACGATGGAAAGTTTTAAATAGTATCCTTTTTTCATTTTAAGCCTTTCTTTTATTGGATGAAAAACATTTCAATGTCGGATGCCGAAGCAGCGTTGTTATCTTGAGCTTCACGGCAAGCCTGCATGTGAAGACAGCTTTTGCCGATAAAGGTTCTTATGCTGTTGATATTTTTATGAGATTTCAGAAAAAAAGGCCGTCTGAAAATTGAAATGGTAACGCAAATGCCGGATAACGCATTCGGCCGTCTGAAAGGGGCAACGCCGCTGCTGCATTCCGACCAAGGCGTACTGTATCGAACCGGTGCTTATCGGGCGAAATCGGCGGAGAACGGGATTGAGCAAAGCATTTCGCGCAAAGGCAACTGCCGGGACAATGCGCCGATCGAGAGTTTCTTCGGCACATTGAAAACGGAAAGCTTTTATGAAGAAGGTGTACTATCGGTGACCGAGCTGACAACGGTGATCAATGATTACATCCATTACTACAATCATAAACGCATTAGTTTAAACTTAAAAAAGCTGAGCCCTGTGGCCTATAGAACTCAGCTTGAAGAGGCTGTTTGAGAAAAATTCTTAACTTGTCCAGGGATTGGGGGACAGTTCATTTTTTTCAGACGGCCTGATTAAAGGGTGCGGCGGTTATTTGGCTATGGGCGTCGCTTGATAGAAAGCCAGTTTCAACTCGCCGTTTTCGATTTCCCAAACCGATACGGCGCGGTTGTTGAGCTTTCTGGGCTGCCCGTCCACCAATATATCGGCTTGGAAATCGGCGCGCACCAAAATGGCCGTGCCCAGATTCCGGATTTCGTGAATGGGATAATGAATGGCTTGGTAAACGTAAAAACCGGAATGCAGCTTGCCCATTAAAGCATCCAAGTCATCTACGGTGCCGCTGGTATGCACATAACAGAGGTTGGGGCTGCACATGGCGGCAAATTCTTCGTAACGTTGGTTGATCAGGCAATCGGCTCTTTGCTGTTCGGCGGCGCGGACGGCTTCCTGCCAATTTTGTTCTGTGTTCATCAATCTTTCTCCTGTTCGGTTTGCGTTGTTAATTATTTTGCTGCCGTTGCATCTTAATTCTAATTTGTGCGTTTTATTGTTCTAAATTCCAAAACATTGTATTTGCCCGCAGCATGACTACAGTTGGGTTCAAACAGAATAGAATAATGACGGACTCTACCTTACGGTAAGGATTAGATTTATTTTCAACAAGGCAAACCACCATGATAGACAAAACAACCCGTTCTCTGGAGGATGTGCTGGCTCAAATTTCAGACGGCGCCCGTATTATGATCGGCGGTTTCGGTACGGCAGGGCAGCCTGCCGGATTGATCGACGGCCTGATTGAAACGGGAGCGAAAGATTTGGTCATCATCAACAACAATGCAGGCAATGGCGATTACGGTTTGGCCAAACTGCTGAAAACCGGTGCGGTGCGCAAAATCATCTGCTCTTTTCCGCGCCAATCCGATTCTTGGGTTTTCGACGAGCTTTACCGCGCCGGAAAAATCGAGCTGGAACTGGTGCCGCAAGGCAACCTTGCCTGCCGCATTCAGGCGGCGGGCATGGGGTTGGGCGCGGTGTTTACGCCTACCGGCTACGGCACCCTGTTGGCGGAAGGCAAAGAAACCCGCCATATCGACGGCAAAGATTATGTGCTCGAGTATCCCATCAAAGCGGATTTTGCGCTGATTAAAGCTTTCAAAGGCGACCGCTGGGGTAATTTGGTTTACCGTAAATCGGCGCGTAATTTCGGCCCGATTATGGCGGCGGCAGCCGATGTAACCATTGCCGAAGTGTCGGAAATCGTTGAATTGGGGGCTTTAGATCCCGAACACATCATCACACCGGGAATTTTTGTCCGGCACGTCGTTAAAATTTGATAAGGAGAGCAGCGGTGAACTACCAAAAACTCAACCGTGAACAAATCGCCATGCGCGTTGCCGCAGATATTCCCGACGGTGCTTACGTTAATCTCGGCATCGGGCTACCGACCAAAATTGCGGCATATCTGCCCGAAGACAAAGAAATCTTTCTGCATTCCGAAAACGGCCTGCTGGCATTCGGCCCGCCGCCCGCTCCCGGCGAAGAAGACCCCGATTTGATTAACGCCGGTAAAGAATACGTTACGCTGCAAACTGGCGGATGCTACTTCCACCACGGCGACTCTTTCGCCATGATGCGCGGCGGCCATCTCGATATTTGCGTATTGGGTGCGTTTCAAGTGTCGGCCAATGGAGATTTGGCCAACTGGCACACCGGTGCGCCCGATGCCATTCCGGCGGTAGGCGGTGCAATGGACTTGGCCGTCGGTGCCAAAAAAGTGTGGGTAACGATGGAGCACACAAGCAAGCAGGGCGAGCCTAAAATTGTGCAAAACCTCACTTATCCGGCAACCGGCCTGCATTGCGTTAACCGCATCTACACCGATTTATGCGTTATCGATTTGGACGGAGAGTGTTTGCGCGTGATTGAAAAAGTCGACGGCTTGGACTTTGAAGAACTGCAAAAACTGACCGATGCCCCCTTAATCGACGCCACAGCAGGAGCAAAGAAATGAAACTGAACGACGTTTATATTATTGATGCCGTGCGCACGCCTTTCGGACGCTACGGCGGCGGCCTTGCTGCGGTGCGCACCGATGATTTGGGTGCCGTGCCGATTAAAGCGTTGATGCAGCGCCATCCCCAAGTAGATTGGGCAAAAGCCGACGACTTGATTTACGGCTGTGCCAACCAGGCGGGCGAAGACAACCGCAACGTGGCCAGAATGTCTGCTTTGCTGGCGGGCATGCCGCCTTCCGTGCCGGCAACCACCATCAACCGCTTGTGCGGTTCGTCTTTGGATGCGGTGCTTACGGCAGGCCGTGCGATTCAAACCGGCGATGCCGATTTATTGATTGCGGGCGGCGTGGAAAATATGTCGCGCTCGCCTTATGTGATGGGTAAATCGGAGCAGGCTTTCGGCAGAAATCAAAAAATCGAAGATACCACGATGGGTTGGCGTTTTGTCAATCCGGCTATGAAGGCGCAATACGGCGTGGATACCATGCCGCAAACCGCTGAGAATGTGGCGGAGCAATTCGGTATCAGCAGGGAAGACCAAGACCGTTTTGCCCTTGCCAGCCAGAAGAAGGCGGCGGCGGCACAGCAGCGCGGTTTTTTCGAGCGCGAAATCGTGCCCGTGGAAATCCCGCAGCGCAAAGGCGGCAGCATTGTGGTAAATCAAGACGAGCATCCTCGCCCGGATACCGATGCGGAAGGTTTGGCAAAACTCAAGCCGGTGGTGTTTGAAGGCGGCACGGTAACGGCAGGCAATGCTTCGGGCATCAACGACGGTTCGTCTGCCGTTTTGCTGGCTTCTGCCAAAGCGGTGGAAGCCTACGGACTGAAGCCGCGCGGTCGTTTGATTGCCGGTGTAACGGTGGGCATCGAGCCGAGGATTATGGGTTTCGCCCCCGCACCGGCAATTAAAAAACTGCTGGCCAAAACAGGCGTGGCTTTGGCCGATATTGATGTGATCGAATTGAACGAAGCGTTTGCCGCCCAAGCTTTGGCATGTACCCGCGATTTGGGTTTGGCCGACGATGATCCGCGCGTCAACCCTAACGGCGGTGCCATAGCCATCGGCCATCCTTTGGGTGCTTCGGGCACGCGCTTGTTGGCAACTGCGCTTAACCAGCTGGAAGTTTCAGGCGGTCGTTATGCGGTGTGCTCGATGTGTATCGGTGTCGGGCAAGGCATTGCGGTGCTCATTGAGCGATGCGACTAGGGGCGACAAGCAGCCTTTGGCAATCAGTTGTTCGTCCCATTCGGGCAGTTTGCTGATATGTTCCGATAAAAAGTCGATGATGTGTCTGACTTTTTTGATGTTTTTGGAATTGGGCGGAAACACCGCCCGCAAGCTGTAAGCCGGAACGGGATAATCGGTCAACACCGATACCAGCCTGCCTTCGAGCAGGCTTTCTTTTGCCACGATGGTCGGCAGGCAGACGATACCGCCGCCGGTTAATGCAAAGTCGTGCAATAGGTGGATGGAAGAAGAATTGATGCGCGCCGAAATCGGCGTTTCCTGCAATTTGCCTTGGCTGAAAAATTTGATGCGGTTGCGTTCGGGATAACCCGAATAATAGCCCAGTTCAAAACGCGAAAGTTCGGCAGGGGTTTGGGGTTCGCCGAAGCGGGAAATGAAATCGGGCGAGGCGCAAAATACACGGTTAACATGGAAAATTTTCCGATCGATCAGGCTTTCGCCTTTGGGCGGAAAAATCTGAAAGGCCACATCGAAGCCGCACGATACCGGATCGACCACTCTATCGCTCACCACCAAATCCAGCTCGATATCGGTATAAGCTTGAGTGAAAAGAGAAAGCTTTTTGCTGAAATAACCCAAACCGAAACCGGGCACCAGATGGATACGCAGTTTGCCTTTCAAATCGTTTTTGGCCATTGCCATGGCATCAACCAAAGTATCGAAGCGGTTTAACAGATCAACGCATTCGTCGTAATACTTTTCGCCGATGTCAGACAGGCGCACGGAGCGGGTGTTGCGGTGGAATAGCGGCGCGTCGACAAATTTTTCCAGCTGCTGGATGCGCGTGCTGATAACCGAACGCGCTACGCCCAGCTGTTCGGCCGCCTGAATGAAACTCCCGCTTTGTGCTACGCGCACAAAGGCCTCCATACATTGTAGTTTGTCCATGTGTTCCTCCTCTTAAAACCGGTGCGTTGAAATGATTATATAGACCCGCATCGATAAATTAACGGTTTGGCAGGTTTTTGCCAAACCGTTTTTTTCAGACGGCACGAAAACCGACTGATATAGCAAATAAAGCGGGTTAGGCCAACTGCCGGCCTTGCGGCAAGCGTTTTTGTTTTTCTTCTTGTTCGTCCGCCGCATCGTAGGCTTCGACGATTTTTTGTACAAGCGGATGGCGCACAACATCTTCGCTGGTAAAGGTGTGGAAATACAAACCGTCGATGCCGCTGAGTTTTTCTTTGGCATCTTTCAAGCCCGATTTGATATTACGGGGCAGGTCTATTTGGCTCAAGTCGCCGGTAATCACGGCTTTGGCACCGAAACCGATGCGGGTAAGAAACATCTTCATCTGTTCGGGCGTGGTGTTTTGCGCTTCGTCGAGAATCACATACGCGCCATTCAGTGTGCGGCCGCGCATGTAGGCCAGTGGAGCGATTTCGATTAAGCCTTTTTCCAAGAGCTTGGTAACGCGGTCGAAGCCCATTAAATCATAGAGCGCATCGTAAAGCGGGCGCAGGTAGGGGTCGACTTTTTGGGCGAGGTCGCCGGGCAGGAAGCCGAGTTTTTCGCCCGCTTCAACGGCGGGGCGCACCAAAACGATGCGTTCGATTTGGTGCTTTTCCATCGCATCTACGGCGGCGGCTACGGCCAGATAGGTTTTACCCGTACCGGCAGGCCCAAGCCCGAAAACAACATCGTGGTTGAGCAGCGCACGGATATAGCCGTTTTGGCGCGGTGTACGCCCGCCGATGCTGCCGCGCTTGGTGCGCAGATAATATTGCTGGTCGTGGTGTTTTTCTTCGTGCTGCGCATCTGCGGTTTTGGCTTCGACGGCGGCAAGCTGGATGTCGCTGTCTTCCAAATCGCGGCTTTCGGCGATGTCGGCCAAAGCAAGCAGGGCACGGCGGCCTGCGTGGGCAAGTTCGCCTAAAAAGGTGAAGCTGGAAAAACGGCGGCTGATTTGGATATCAAGGGCTTTGCCTAAGGTGTCGAGATGACTGTCGAGCGCGCCGCACAGGCGTTGCAGCACGGTGTTGTCGATGTCGTCGAACTGTAAATGCACGGTATGGGTCATCTGTTTTGTATTCTTCCTGAATAAAATGAATCGGATAGTGGGTTTATAAGGTTTTAAGTGCTGAAAATCAAGGCCGCCTGCACAAGATTTACCGTTTTTCAGACGGCATTTTTAATGATATGGCGGTTTCCTATTTTCTCAAAACTATTTATACTAATCTAAATCATTCTCAAATATATTTTTATTTTGTTGAATTATTCGCATTGTTAAATAGTCACAGCATGATGCGTGCCGGAACCGGCCTGTGTGCCGGCCTCGTTTGATTCGGATAAACGGGGCGATTTTGGTGCGTTTTGATGCTTTGCAAACCCATTTAATCAGGAAAAGAGATGAAACTGAATCCCACCGTATATGCCGTTGCTTTGGCTTTTGCCGCGCCGGCCGTTTATGCCGATACGCCGTATGTTCATAAGGCAAAACTGGAAACCGTTACCGTAACCGCCGACCGCCACGCGCAGGCTTTGGATAAGGCAGCGCCGAATGTGGCGGTGGTTTCGCGTAAAGAGCTGGATAGTGCGGCGGCGGCCAATTTGGATGATGTGGTGCTGTACGAGCTGGGCGTGGACGTGCCGACCGACAACAGCCGCCGCGGTAATGCGGGGGTGAATATCCGCGGTATCGGCGGCAACCGCATTTTGATGATGGTGGACGGTATCCGCGTTCCCGAAGCCTATGCGGGCGGCGGCAGCAATGCGGCGGTGTCCGGCCGCGATTTGGTGGAAGCCGATACTTTGAAGCAGGTGGATATCGTGAAAGGCCCGTATTCCGCGCTGTACGGCAGCGATGCTTTGGGCGGCGTGGTCAATTTTTCCACTTATTCGCCCGCTGATTTTGTCGATGCCGAAAAACCGTTCCATTTCGGCCTGAAACACGGCTACCGCAGCCGCGACCGCAGCCACGGCGTAACGGCAACGGCGGCGGGCTATACGGAAAATGCGCAAGGTTTGCTGATGCTCACGCACCGCCAAGGCCATGAAAGTAAAAACCGCGGCGGCGTGGATACGCGCAACGGCCGCCGCACTAAGCCGAACCCGCAGGATTTCCGCAGCTACAACATTCTGGCCAAAGGCGATGCGGGCAATGAAAACCACCGTGTGGAAGCCTTGTTCGAGCATTTTTACCGCAAAAAAGAGACTGATTTGCTCAATACTTTGGGCACGGGTGCGCCGCGCGGCCCAAGCATAACCACAACGCATTCCAATATTTCAAACGACCGTGCCCGCCGCCAGCGTATCGAGTTGGGCTACCGCTACCGCGGCGATTCGGCCTTGAAAGAAGCCAATGTCCACGTTTATCGGCAGAAGCTGAAATCGGAAGACGATGCGGTTACTGATGAAACCGCCCGCATGGCTGGGCGCATCACTGAAGACGGTATCCGCTATTCCGATTACGGTTTCAACCAAACCACCCAAGGCATCAATACCCGCGGCGTGTTTGAAGCCGATACAGGCCGTCTGAAACACACCATTGTGGCGGGTGCGGAATTCAAGCAAACCGACACCGAACGCCCGCGCGAAAGCACCACGGTGGGGCGCGACGGCCGCATCAGCCATATGTATGCCGGTGCGCTGTATCCCAATAAAACCTTCCCCGATTCGCGCCGCCGCACACTTAGCCTTTACGCGCAAGACAGCTTGGCGTTTCCCAACGGCATCGTGTTGACACCGGCCTTGCGTTTCGAGCATGAAAAGCTCAAACCGCAAATCGACCAAGCCTATCTGAACAGCCAGCCCGACAGCCTGCCGAAAGATTTCAGCGACAGCTCGTTCACGCCCAGCTTGCGTTTGAGCGTGCCGTTCGGTGAGGCGTTTACCGGCTTTGCCACTTATTCACGCGGCTTCCGTACGCCGCCGTTCGATACCGCTACGATGTCGTTCAACAACAGCCAGCACGGCTATAAAGTGATTCCAAACAACAACTTGAAATCGGAACATTCCGACAGCTTCGAGCTGGGTTTGAAATATAAAGACGAACGCACCAAAGCGCAGATCACCACGTTCTACAACCGTTACCGCGATTTCATCAACCGCACGCAGGTTAGGGTTGAACAGGGCGCAGGCGGCCGTCCGATCCGGGTGTTTAAATACGACAATCTGGATAAAGTGAAAACCTACGGCATCGAAGCCGCTGCCGCCGTGAAACTTGACGACAACTGGCAGGTCGGCACCAGCATCGCTTGGATGCGCGGCAAAGACGGCGAAGGCAAACCGCTGGACACCGCCTATCCGCTCAACGGCGTGCTGAGTGTGGACTACGCACAAGAAAAATGGGGCGCAGGCACCAAATTGCGTTGGGCAACGGCACAGAAACGCACCAGCAACCCCGCCTTTTTCAAAACACCCGGCTATGGCGTGTGGGATGCGGGCGTGTGGTACAAACCGCTTAAAAACCTTTCGCTCGGCTTAAACGTGTACAACCTCGCCAATAAGAAATACTGGCAGCATGCCGATGTAGCGGGTGCGGAAGACCTCGGCACGATGGATACCTACACCCAGCCCGGCCGCAATGTTGCCGCTTCGTTGCAGTTGAAGTTTTAAGCACAATTTCAGACGGCCTCGGCTTGGGTTTCAGAAAGGCCGTCTGAAAAATACGGCCTTAGTGTTTAAGGAATAAGCATGGAACCCACTTTAGAACAAACCGCCGCCCAGCTCCGATGCCCGCATGGCGAGACGGGCAGGGCGTTCGGCCAAGTGATGAATTTGCGTAATCTGCCGCTGATTGTGAACGCATTTTCCGCCTTGGGCTTGAACGACGGCGACCGTGTGCTTGAATTGGGTTACGGCAACGGCGGCTTGCTCGGTTATGTGTTGTCGCTGGCGGCGCGGTTACACTATACGGGCGTGGAAACTTCGGCTTTAATGCACGAAGAAGCGTTGGCATTCAACCAAGCCTTTATCAATGCGGGGCTTGCCGATTACCGTCTTTATGACGGCGTAAAGCTGCCGTTTGCCGACCTTGCGTTCGACAAAATCGTCAGCATCAATACGCTTTATTTTTGGGAACGCCCGGCAGAGTTGATGCGGGAAATCTGCCGCGTGCTCAAAACCGGCGGGCGTTTGTGCCTGAGTTTTTGCGAGAAAAACTTTATGCAGACGCTGCCGTTTTGCGCTTACGGGTTCACGCTGTACGAACCGCATGATGTCGCGGCGTTGGTACACGGCCTGCCTTTGCGCCTGTGCGGGCAGAACGTCAGACAGGATAAGGCCGTGGATAAAAGCGGTAATCTGACCGACCGCATTTATATCGAAATGCTGTTTGAAAAAACGGCATAATGTCATCTTTTTCAGACAGGCGTTTTGGCATCTTCTAAAGAGGCCGTCTGAAAAGCAGAAAGTCATAAAAGGAGCAGAATCGAATGAATCTTTGGGAGCAATACCAAGCCAACAAAGCCCAAAAACAGGGCATGTATTTCCCGCGCGAAGCCGCCGCCGATTTGGGCGTGAGCGAAGGTGCGCTGATGGCCGACGCGCCGGAAACGGTTTACCTCGGCGGCAAAAACCATGTGCGCGGTATCGTGCTGAAACTGCATACGCTGGGTTTGGTGCAGTGCATCGTGCGCAACAGCGTGTGCGTACACGAAAAGCAGGGTATTTATGAAAACGTGAGCATGTCGGAAACATCAGGCATTGCCGTGAATGTAGGCGGCATCGACCTGCGGATTTTTCCGGCGCGCTGGCATCATGTGCTGGCCGTTACCAACCGCGACGGCGAAAAAGTGTCCCGTTCGGTTCAGTTTTACGACGAATTCGGCGTATCCGTGCAGAAAGTGTTCATGCGCGAAGAAGGCAAAGAAGCCGAGTGGCAGGCATTGCTTGATACCTTCCGCACCGAAGGCAAGCCGGCATTCCAAACCGGCGAACTGCCGCCCGCAACCGCCACGCCCGCGCTGCCGTCTGAAAAAGAAGCCGCGTTTCAAGAACGTTGGAACGAGTTGAAAGACGTGCACCACTTCGGCGGCCTGTTGGAAACATTTGAAGTCGACCGTCAAACCGCCTACCGCCACGCCCCCGAAGGCGCAACCAAACTGCTGAACCACAGCGCATGGCAGGAAGTGCTCGAAGCCGCCCGCGACCGCGGCATCGACATCATGATTTTCGCCGGCAACCGCGGCCTCGTGCAGATTCAAACAGGCAAAGTGCACAACGTCGTGCGCGCCCGCGGCTACCTTAACGTGCTCGACGGCAAAGAAGAAGGCTTCAGCATGCACTTGAAAGACGACGAAATCGTAGAAACTTGGGTGGTGCGCCGCCCGATACGCGACGGCTTCGTTACCTGCGTGGAAGGTTTCGACAACCGCCGCAAAACCGTGCTTCAGATTTTCGGCAAGCGTAAAGAAGGCGAACCCGAACTCGAAGCATGGCGCGAGATTACCGATAAGCTGCTGGCAGGTTGATGCTTAGTAAGGTTTTCAGACAGGCATCGAGGCCGTCTGAAAACCCCCATATCCAAAAAGGAAAAACACATGAAAAAAACCATCTTCGCCGCCGCCATATTGTGCGCCGCCCTGCAAACCGCTTACGCCCAACGCATCGTGGTGATGTCGCCCGACGTGGCCGATATCGTTGTGGCGTTGGGTGCGACCAACGAAATCGTCGGCCGCGACCAAACCGTTCAAAACCCCGCCTTGAAAAGCAAGCCCAGCATCGGCATCCACCGCCAATTAACCGTAGAGCCGATTATCGCCGCCAAACCCGACGTGGCCATCGGTTCGTGGATGGTGCAGCCGGCCACCATTTTCGCCAACCTGAAAAAAGCCGGTGTCAATGCCGTGAACGTTGCCCCCGACGACAGCATCGCCGCCTACCCGCAAAGCATCCGCGCCGTGGGCAAACTGATTAACAAAACCGTCCAAGCCGACGCATTGGCAGGCAAATGGCAGGCCGAGATGAAACAGCAGCCGCAAAACGGCAAACTCTACCTGTTCAGCTACGACGGCCGCATCGTCGCCGGTAAAAACACCGCCGCCGACGAAATCATCAAACGCGCAGGCGGCATCAACGCGGCAGCCAACCTCGACGGCATGAAACCGCTCAACCGCGAAGCATGGATTGCCGCCAAGCCCGACGTGATCATCATCGCCGACCATCATGAAAAACTGATCGGCGGAGTCAAACAATTCGCCGCCCGCCCTGAAATCGCCGGCAGCAACGCCGCCAAAAACGGCAAGATTTATTTGTGGCAGGCCAACGATATGTTCCGCTACGGCTTGGATACGCCGCAGGTGGTGAAGAAGTTGAACGGGTTGGCGAAATAAGGCGGCCTGTTTTCAGACGGCCCAATCAGTAATCGATCAGTAATATAGTCATCAACTTAAAAAGAGTACATTCGTCATACTCGGGCTTGACCCGAGTATCTCCCAAATTGACTGAAACCCAAGATACTCGGGCCAAGCCCGAGTATAACGGTTTTGTTATGAATTTAAGCGGATGAACTATGAAGGCCGTCTGAAAAAGCGGATTGAAATTTTGAATGACATTTTTCACAAATAAAGCGGGCATCTCTGCCCGCTTTATGTCGTTGCTGCTTATAGCCAATCAGCACATTTATACTACCGCGCCGCTGCGCTTTAGCTCAAAACGAACGATTGTGTAAGCCCTTAAAGGGGCAACAGAATCGGTTTCGTAGTGCTTGCACCGTTTGTGGCTTGCTGTCTCGTATCAAAAATGTGTTGATTGACTATATAGAGCCTTCTTCTTCTCACTTCACATATTGTTTCAACAAACCGACTTTCCTCAATCATTGCCCGCGCAAAAACAGCGCGTCCAATTCTTTCAAAGTGAGCTTCACCCAAGTGGGCCGGCCGTGGTTGCATTGGTTGCTGCGCGGGGTGTTTTCCATGTCGCGCAAAAGGGCGTTCATTTCCGGCAGGGTCAGCTGGCGGCCGGCGCGCACGGAGCCGTGGCAGGCCATGGTGGAAAGGATTTGGTTTTCACGCGCCTCGATGGTTTGCGAACTGCCGTTTTGGGCGATTTCGCGCAGCATGTCGCGGGCGAGCGAGGCCACGTCGCTTTTGCCGAGCATGGCGGGCACGGCGCGCACGGCGATGGTGTTGCCGCCCATGTCGGAAAGCTCCAAGCCGAATTCGCGCAAGGCTTCGGCGTGGTCGGCAAGGGCGGCGGTTTCTTCGTGGCTGGCGGCAAAGGTTACGGGAATCAGCAGGCGTTGGGTTTGCAGGCTGCCGAGGGTGTTGCGCTGGGTTTTCATTTTTTCGTAGTTGATGCGTTCGGCGGCGGCGTGCATATCGATAAGCAGCAGGCTGTCTTCGGCTTGGGCGAGGATATAGATGCCTAAAAGTTGCGCGATGGCAAAGCCTAAAGGCGGCAGTTCGGCTGCTTGGGGATCGTGCTTTTCAGCATCGGTGCTGCTTGGCTGTACTGCCGTTTCGGGCTTGATTTCAGACGGCCTTTGGCTGCCGAAACGGGCTTGCTCGAACTGGCTAAGTTCGATGTCTTCATCCGATTCGGTTTTGCGGTACAGCTCAGCGTAAGTATTTAAGGCGGCACGGCTTTCGCGCAGGGATAAGGTGCGCTGTTGCGGTACGCGGGCGGCGGAGTAGGGTGCGGGTGCGGATTTGTCTCCAAAGCCGCCGAAATGTTGTTGCTGCGGCTGCGTAGTCAGCTTGAGGCCGTCTGAAAGGCTTTCCGGTACGCTTGGGTTTTCAGACGGCCTCGTTACGCCCAGCATGTCGTGCAATACGCTGCCGGCGTTGCTCACGCTTTCGGTTTGGTCGGCACGGGTGCCGGCCAAGGCTTTGTTGAGGGTATGGAACACCAGTTGGTGTACGGCTTGGCTGTCGCGGAAACGGATTTCGGTTTTGGTGGGATGCACGTTTACGTCCACCGCTTCGGGCGGCAGATCGAGAAACAGCACGAAAGCGGGCGTGAGGGCGTTGTGCAACACGTCGCGGTAGGCTTGTTTCACGGCATGCAGCATCACTTTGTCGCGCACGAAACGGCGGTTGACGAAGCAGTATTGTTTGTCGGTTTTGCCTTTGGCAAAGGTGGGTTTGGCGATGAAGCCGTGAAGCCGCATGATGCCTTCGCCGCTGTCGATTTCCAAAGAGGCCGTCTGAAAATCGTCGCCCACGATGGCGGCAATGCGTTCTTTGAGGCTTTGTGCGGGCAGTTTAAAGATGCTTTTGCCGTCGCGTTTGAGTGAAAAGGCAATATGCGGATGCGCCAGCGCAAGGCGTTCGAGCATGGTGGCGCAGTGGGCGTATTCGGTGTTTTCGGATTTTAAAAACTTGCGCCGCGCGGGGGTGTTGAAAAACAGCTCGGCCACTTCCACGGTGGTGCCGACTGGGTGTGCCGCCGCGCCGCTTTCGCTGAGTTTGCCGTCTTCCGCTTTTACCTGATTGGCGTGCGCGCTGCTTTCGGTGCGGCTGGTAAGCGTGAGGCGGCTCACCGATGCGATGCTGGCCAAGCCTTCGCCGCGAAAGCCCATGCTGGCAACGTGTTCCAAATCGGTGAGCGATTTGATTTTGCTGGTGGCGTGGCGGTGCAGGGCGAGGGAAATGTCGTCGGCATGGATGCCGCTGCCGTTGTCGGTTACGCGGATCAGCCTGATGCCGCCGCCGGCAAGCTCCACATCAACCGCCGTCGCGCCTGCGTCGATGCTGTTTTCTACGATTTCTTTCAAGGCGTTGGCAGGGCGTTCCACCACTTCGCCGGCGGCGATTTGGTTGACGAGATGGTCGGGCAGGGCGGCGATGCGGTTCATGGAGCGGCTCTTTCTTTATGCATATCTTCAGACGGCATTATAGTCAATCAACACATTTTTTAATACAAGGCAACAAGCCGCAGGCAGTACAGAAGGCAAGGCAACGCCGCAGTAAAAGTTAAATTGTTCGCCATATATATAGCGGGTAGGCCGTCTGAACGTTTCGGGCTACGGCTTGCTTAATGATGTCTTCTCAATCATCTGCTTCCGAAAGGAAATTACGCAAATCAGCATGGTTCTATATAAGGCAGGTTGCCGTGGTTTTATCAATCGGCAATATTTTTGCCATTTTAAGGGTGCGCAAATATTTAATACATTGAATTTAATCAAATTATTTTTATTTGTGGGATATTTTTGTCAACAAAATAGGTGTAAGCTGTTTTTGAAACAATCTTACATATGTATAATATCCGGCTCGCTATATACTAATAAATACCTTGATTTCGGCTTTGCAAATATTTAGGGAGCAGTTTTGATGATGATGTTTTTGATTCAGTTTGCCATTGTTTTATTGTGCATTCTTGTGGGTGCGCGGGTGGGCGGCATCGGCTTGGGCGTGTTCGGCGGCATCGGTTTGGCGGTATTGTCGTTCGGTTTCGGCTTGCAGCCCACCAGCCCGCCGATTGACGTGATGTTGATGATTATGGCGGTGGTTTCTGCCGCTGCCGCCATGCAGGCTTCCGGCGGTTTGGATTATATGATTAACATCGCCACCCGTGTTCTGCATAAAAATCCGAAATACATTACTTTTATCGCCCCGGCTGTTACCTACACGTTTACCGTGATGGCGGGCACCGGCCATGTGGCGTATTCCGTATTACCCGTGATTGCCGAAGTGAGCCGACGCAACGGTATCCGCCCCGAACGCCCGCTTTCTATGGCGGTGATAGCCTCGCAATTTGCTATTGTGGCCAGCCCCATAGCCGCAGCCGTGGTGGCCTGCGTGGCTTATCTCGAACCCCAGCACATCACGTTGACAGTCGTTTTGAAAGTAACCATACCGGCAACCCTGCTGGGCATCGCGCTGGCATGCGTGTTTGTGAACAAAATGGGTAAGGAGCTTAAAGACGATCCGCATTATCAGAATTTGCTGAAAGACCCGGATTATGTGCGGATGAACGAGCAGCAAGCGGTGGCGGCAACTCGGCAAGTCGGTACAAAAGCTAAGATTTCACTGGGTATTTTCCTGTTTGCCGCGTTTCTAGTGGTATTTATGGGTGCTTTTCCTGAATTGCGCCCGATGTTCGACGGCAAGCCGATGGGAATGGCACACACCATTGAAATCGTGATGCTTTCTGCGGGCGCACTGATTATTTTGTTTTGCAAACCCGATAGTGATGAAATTACCCAAGGCTCGGTGTTCCATGCGGGAATGCGTGCCGTGATTGCGGTATTCGGTATCGCTTGGTTGGGCGATACGCTGATGCACGGGCATCTGGCCGAAGTGCAGGAAGCGGTATCGGGCTTGGTGCAAACGGCACCGTGGACTTTGGCATTTGCTTTGTTTGTTTTATCGATTTTAGTGAACAGTCAAGGGGCAACGGTTGCCACGCTGTTTCCCGTTGCCATTGCTTTGGGCGTGCCCGCACCGATTATTATCGGCACTTTTGTTGCGGTGAACGGTTATTTCTTTATTCCCAACTATGGCCCGATTATTGCGGCAATCGATTTTGATACGACCGGCAGCACACGCATCGGAAAGTTTATTTTTAACCACAGCTTTATGATACCGGGGCTGTTGAGCATGGCATTCAGTTTGGCCTTCGGCTTATTGTTTGCCGAGATGTTTTTGTAGGCGCAACGGGATTTAATAAAATAAAATGGAAAGGCCGTCTGAACACATAAAGATGCGTGTTCAGACGGCCTGAGATCTTTGCAAAACCCCCATCTGCGGCGCATTTCTGCGTTGTGCGCGGCTCGCTCGTTTGCCTATCTGTATGATATGTCTGCACTCGCTGTGCTGCTACGCCTTGAACTGCATCCGCATCTGAGGGTTTTGCAAAGGTCTCAGCCTTTGTTTTATAAAGCTGCTTTCCCCGTTATTTGCTTTCCGGAGCTTCTTCAAAACCGACCACTTCCAAACCGAAACCTGCCAGGCCGTTCATGGAAGAGGGTTTGCCCATCACGCGCATTTTCTGCACTTTCAAACCGGCCAGAATCTGCGCACCGATGCCGTAGGTTTTTCTGTCCCACTTTTTCACTTGGAAGCTGTTTTTCGGCAACGTTCTGTCTAACAGTACCGCGCCGTCTTCGGTACGGTGTAGCAGAATAATCACGCCTGCGTCGGCTTTTTGGATATGTTCCAGCGCTTTGGGTAAAGGCCAAGAATGATTGGGATCGGCTTGGATAAAGTCCATTACGCTAAACGGCTCATGCACGCGCACTAAAGTTTCTTTTTCGGGCGACAATTCGCCTTTTACCAAAGCCAAATGCGTTTCGCCGGAAAGTTTATCAACATAAACATGCTGCTGAAATTCGCCCCACGGCGTGTTAACGGTGGTGTCGCCCATTTCTTCGAGCAGGCTTTCGGTACGGCTGCGGTATTCGATTAAATCGGCGATGGTGCCGATTTTGAGATCGTGTTCTTCGGCAAACTTCATCAGTTCGGGCATGCGCGCCATCGTGCCGTCGTCATTCAGAATTTCGCAAATCACACCGGCGGGAATCAGGCCGCTCATTTGTGCCAGATCGACTGCGGCTTCGGTGTGGCCTGCTCGTACCAATACGCCGCCTTTCTGGGAGCGCAAGGGGAAAATATGGCCGGGTTGCACGATGTCTTCGGGCTTAACGGTGGGCGATACAGCCGTCTGAATGGTTAAAGCACGGTCGGCGGCGGAAATGCCGGTGGAGATGCCGTTGGCGGCTTCGATGGATACGGTGAAGTTGGTGCCGTATTGCGCGCCGTTTTTCTGCGTCATTTGAGGCAGATTCAAGCGGTCGACCAATTCGTCGTTCATCGGCAGGCAAACCAAGCCGCGGGCGTGTTTGATCATAAAATTAATGGCTTGCGGCGTTACAAATTGCGCTGCCATAATTAAATCGCCTTCATTTTCGCGGTCTTCGGCGTCGGTAATGATAACCATCTTGCCGGCTTTGATGTCGGCAAGAATATCGGAAATAGGGGAGATATGGCTCATTTTGGGCTTGTTTTCCAGAGGTGTTTGAGAGTGTGTAAGGGTAGGGGATTCGGCAGGATTGCCATGAACGGTGTCCAGCCACATGTGCGGCATACCCACGGATTGCTCAATTTTTCGGGCCTTTTTTTCACCGAATGATTTGTTTTTCAACAGTGAAGATAATTCGCCCTGATTGATGGAGGCCGCTGCGGCAAACTGAACCTGCTGCCCGCCGTATTGCTCGATAATCCATTGGCGCAAATTATGGCGGCGCAAAGCGGCAATATCCATAACTAAAGCTTTCAGAAAGTAGGTTGGGCTGAAGTATATTACTAAATTTACCAAATGGCAATTTTATAAATATATTAAAATTTACCTTTTGGTAAATTTATAAGAGTTCAGGCCGTCTGAAAATATATTCAGCCCAACCAACGTCTGCCAAAAAAGAATACCGCCAAACCCAGCCCCACCATCAACAAGCCGAGCACATGCCAAATATGAAAAGGCCGTGCCGCCATACCGATAAGCCCGAAATGGTCGATAACGGCGGCGGTAAGCAGTTGCCCGACAATCACAAAAAACAGCATATTGGTAATGCCGAGTTTGGGCGCAAGAAAAATTGTGGTAAATACAAAGCCCGCTCCCAATAATCCGCCGAGATATTTCCACCACGGCTGCTGCGGCATCTGCTGCCATGCACCGCTTAAATCTGCTTTCCACACACATAAAGCCAGCAGCAGTATGGTGCCGACGGCAAAAGAAACCGTGGCCGCTACCAAAGGCTGAACCAGCAATCCTTTTGCAAGTTGGCTGTTGATGGCCGCTTGAACGGCCAATGCCGCACCGGCTGCCAGTGCCATGCAAATAAATATAACCATGAAAATCGCAATGCCGGTATTTTATGCAGAAAGAAACAGCTTGGCGTATCCGTCGGCCTGAAAACCGGCCGAATAGCGGTCTTGATGGCAAAGAATAGGGCGTTTGATCAGGCTGGGATTGGCGGCCATCAGCTCAACCGCCCCGTTAGTGCTTGCGGCGGCGGCCTGCTCTTCGCTGCTGAGTTTGCGCCAAGTGGTTCCGCGTTTGTTAAGCAGCGTTTCCAAAGGAATATCCTTCAGCCAACGCTCAATCAAAGCAGCATCGGGCGGGGTTTTCTTGAAGTCTACAAATTCATAACCGATATTGTTTTCTGCCAGCCAGGTGCGTGCTTTTTTAACCGTGTCGCAATTGGGAATGCCGTATAGAATGGTCATAGCGTTTATCCGTGTTTTCAGACGGCCTCTATTGTAAGGGCGCACGCAAGGTTTGTCATGAATGCCAAAAAAGGATATGCTGTTTTAACTGTAAAATTGAAATCCGCAAGGAGCCTGAAATGTATAAAACCGCTTTAACCGTTGCTTCCGCCTTATTGCTCGGTGCCTGCTCCGGCAGTACGCCCAGCAAATCGACTTTTGAAAAGGCCATCAACCATTACGTTTCTCAAAAAGGCGTATGCGTGCCTTTGGCTGTCAAAATCGAAAACAACGGAATCACCGGTCAAACTTTGCTGGGTGTCAGCCAAATTAAAATTCCCGAGCGAAATGTTAAAGGGGAAAAAATCAATGAAACGGCTATCGCGCAAATGCGTGTGCTGGATAACGAAGGTTTGTATAAAAAACAAACATCCGAAACCTTTGAATTTCCGGGCACAACAGCCAAAACCGGCGTTTATGTTTACGAGTTGACCGAAAAAGGCAAAAACAAAATCGAAGCGGGCGGGCTGGAGCCGCGTTTCTGCATCGGCAGTCAAAAAGTTGAAAAAATCAACTGGTACACGGAGCCAACCCCTTCAGACGGCCTCACTGTCAGCAAAGTATCGTATGAAGCACGTTTTGTAACGGAAAAATGGGCTGAAAAATTATTTAAAGAAGCCGGAAGCGACTGGAAACATCCCGAAACAACACGCACTAAAATGGCTACTTTAGTTAAAACCAACGACGGCTGGCGCGATATCCGCGAGCTCCGTTAACTTTTTCAGACGGCCTTAAAGCACATTATCATCAGGCCGTCTGAAAACTTGGAAACAAACACATTAATGAATTTTCTCACTCAATGGTTTCCGACCGAATGGATGTTTGCCGCTCATTTTATTTGGGCGGCTTTTCTGCTGTTTACCGCCCGCAGGGCATCGGTTACGGCTGCCGCACAACCTGCCGCAGTAGGTGTTACCACCGTTTGTTTGGCCGTTTTGTGGACATTGAATGCCGATTTGGGCAGCGGGCAATTGGCCGGCATGAGTTACCATCTTCTCGGCATGAATTTGGCGGCCTTAATGCTGGGCATACCAACCGCCTTATGGTTGGGATTTATTCTGCTGATTCCCTACACAATGCTGAACGGAACTGAAAATCTGAATGCCGTCAGCCTGAATGCCTTGTTTTTACTGTTGCCGGCTTTAAGCATAAATATGCTCATGCGCAAAGTTGCACAAAAACTGCCGCCAAACTTATTTGTGTATATTTTTCTCAACGGCTTTATTTCGGCTGCTTTGGGTATGCTGTTTACCGGATTTCTGATTGTGATACTGTTACAAACAGCCGGTGCATTTCCCGCTGAAATTTTATGGTCGTCGGCATTTCCCGTGTTTTTTCTGCTCTCTTGGGGAGAAGCATTTTTAAACGGCATTTTTACCGCCATCTTCGTGGCACTTCGCCCTCAATGGCTGGCAACTTTCGACGATTCGCGCTATTTGCACACGGAAAACAGCATTTGGAAATAATCCGCACCTCGTATTTGAAGCCGTCTGAAAAATGTTTGGTGAACGATATACGTTAAACGAAACAAACCTATTTAATCTGAAAGTCCAACACAAAACGGGCAGAATTATCTTGCCCTAAGATTTTTACCAACTCAGGCAAGGTCTGTTGCAACTGCTCGGCGAGCAAATAGGGGGGATTTGCCACAAACATGCCGCTGCCATGCATACCGAAGCCGTCTGAACGGGGCGCATGTACATGAAGCTCGGCGTTCAGATAATTATCGGAATAAATTTTCTTAAGCTGAACAGATAATTTTTTGCTCTCTTCACGGTTCAAACAAGGATACCAAATCAAATAGCAGCCTGATTCAAAACGCTTTTGGGCTTCTTTCAATACATTTGCCACACGGGTATAGTCTTGTTTTTCTTCATAAGGCGGGTCAATTAAAACAACTGCCCGGCGGGTCGGCGGAGGGAGCAGGGCAACCAGCCCTTGAAAACCGTCATCCTGTATGATTTGCCCACGTTTTCCCAGCCCGGCTTCCTGCAAATTATTATGCAAATGCTTAAAATCGGCCGGATGCAGTTCAAACAAACGCAGTTTATCGCTTTGCCGTGTCAAATCCTGTGCAATCCAGGGTGAACCGCAATAAAGATCTTCGCTCGGCAACATATTTTTCAGACGGCCTCTGAACGCCTGAAGCAAAGCCGGAAGTTTGTCGGCCCGATTCAATCGTTCGATACCTTGCTTGTATTCGCCAACTTTTTGAGATTCACCGCTGCGCAAATCATACATACCGGCACCGCTGTGGGTGTCGATGTACCAATAAGGTTTATCTTTACGGTTAAAATAATCCAAAACCAAATACAGCACAAAATGTTTAAGCATATCGGCATGATTGCCGGCATGAAACGCATGTCGGTAGCTCAGCATAAAAATAAAATCCGCTAAATGTTCATGAACAATCTGAGACCTTTGCAAAAACCCATTTGCGGCGCAACCCACTATGCTGTCTACGCCTTAAACTGCATCCGTATTTGGGGATTGTGCAAAGGTCTTGATCTTTTTATTTTAAGCCAATTACAGGGCTTAAAAAATAGCTGTGCAGGAATATCAGCTTCAAAAAAGTTTGGGAGAATTCTTTATTAAAACTTGTATTCTATTTCTATTTTAAAATGCGCATAATCATAATTATGTTAAATTATATACAGTAAATAATGTGAGATTTGTTCTTTACCGCTTAAACCGCTTAACTCTTACAAAGAACAAGTCCCACATTATCGACGGCATTCAAAACGGTATAACCATCAATATTTAATGCCTTTGTGTAATGCCACCACGCCGGCGGTCATATTATGATAATCCACGCTGTCGAAACCTGCGTCGAGCATCATGTGTTTCAATGTTTCTTGATCAGGATGCATGCGGATGGATTCTGCCAAGTATTGGTAGCTGTCTGCATCTTTGGCAATCACTTTACCCATGAGCGGCAGCAATTTGAAGGAATACAAGTCATAAGCCGGCTCTAGAGGTTTGAATACTTTTGAAAATTCCAAAACCAATAAAGTACCGCCGGGCTTCAATACACGGTACATTTCTTTAAGTGCGGCTTCTTTATGCGTCATATTGCGCAAACCGAATGCAACGGATACGAGATTGAAATAGTTATCCGGGAAAGGAAGTTTTTCCGCATCAGCCAAGGATACGGGAAGAATGATGCCTTCATTAAGCAGCCGGTCGCGCCCTACGGAAAGCATGGAGGAGTTGATGTCGGTAAGCCATACTTCGCCCTCCTTGCCTACTCGTTTGGCCCAACCGCGCGACAAATCTCCGGTACCGCCTGCGATATCCAATACTTTATCGCCTTTATTCAGGCGGGCGGTATTGATGGTAAAGTGCTTCCAAACACGATGCAGCCCGCCCGACATGACGTCATTCATGATGTCGTAGTTTTTTGCTACCGAGTGAAAAACTTCTGCTACTTTTCCGGCTTTTTCACTTTCATTTACGGTTTGGTAGCCGAAATGGGTTTTGTTGTCGCTCATGTTTTGGCTTTCTTTTCTGAATTTTAAATAAATTAGGTGGTTATTTTTACAGACGGCTAAACGTTTAAAGGCTTGCGGGAAGCGCCCTGCTCTTCGATTTTTTTCAAATAGTCGGCCCACATTGTATCGTATTCGTGTGCCAATTTATATAAATAATCCCAGTCGTACAAACCACTGTCGTGGCCGTCTGAAAAAGTGATTTTTAAAGCATAATGTCCGACAAATTCTAAATCGGTAATCGTTACTCCCGATTTGCCGGTTTGTAGAATTTCTTGGCCGGGTGCATGGCCTCTCACTTCTGCACTGGGTGAATATACGCGCAGATATTCGGCCGAAAGTGTTTTGGCTTCGTCGTTATATAAGAGGGTTAATGTGGTGCGGTCGTGTTGGAGGCGTATTTCTTGCGGGGCTTCGTGTTTCATTGAGACGGAGAAGTAATAAAATAGATTTTCGCTATTTTAACAGCAAATGTTTCAGACGGCCTTGAATAAATCCTGCCCTACCCTATATTATCTATTCGAGCGTTCTGCTTTTCCCTCTTTATATCAAAACGGAAAAACGATGAAAAAAATCATTATTCTGACGGTTGCTTCTGCTTTTGCCCTTACTGCTTGTAAAGATGACACTCAGGCAAAATTGGAGCAGCAGCAAAAGCAAATCGAGGCTTTACAGCAGCAATTGAGCCAACAAAATGCCCAACAAGACAATACGGTTTACGAGCTGACGGCCAGCGCGGTTAAAGACACCATTCCCGCAGAGTTTTTGGCCAACGGTAATAACGGCGAGCCTGTTACCGGCACAGACGGGCAACAGTATATTTATGATCAGGCAAGCGGCAGCTGGCTGTTGCAGAGCTTGGTCGGTGCTGCGGCCGGTGCGTTTATCGGTAACGCTCTGGCCAACAAGTTCCAAAAGGCGCGGGCAGACACTCCGGCCGTACGCCGTGCCCAAGCCAATTATTACCAATCGGCTCAAGCCCAACAGCGAACCAGCCAACAGTTAAATACGAAAACCGTTCCTGCCCAAAACCGGGCGGCTCAACCCAATTACCGCCAAACCAATAAAGCACAGCCGAACCATCGTGCACCGGCCCGCCGCAGCGGGGGGTTCCGTCGCCGCTAACTATTTAAGGCCGTCTGAAAACAAATTGAATGCTTTCAGACGGCCTGTGTTCAATACCCTATCCTTTCGATTGCCGCCGAGCAGTTGATAAATTTAAGAAATTGTTTAAAAACCATTTTTCTCAAGGAAATTCCATGAGTAAGCACCATAAACTCATCATTTTGGGTTCCGGCCCTGCCGGATACACCGCTGCCGTGTATGCTGCCCGCGCAAACCTGCAACCTGTGATTATTACCGGCATTGCCCAAGGCGGCCAATTGATGACAACCACCGAGGTAGACAACTGGCCTGCCGACCCCGACGGCGTGCAAGGCCCTGAATTGATGGCTCGTTTTCTTGCTCATGCCGAGCGTTTCGGCACAGAAATCGTTTTTGATCAAATCCACACCGTTGATTTGCAAAACCGCCCTTTTACGCTTACCGGCGACATGGGCGAATATACTTGCGACGCATTAATTGTTGCTACGGGCGCGTCGGCAAAATATTTGGGGCTGCCGTTTGAAGAAAAGTTTGCGGGTAAAGGTCTTTCGGCTTGCGCCACTTGCGACGGATTCTTTTATAAACAACAGGATGTTGCAGTAGTGGGTGGAGGCAACACTGCGGTTGAAGAAGCATTATATTTGGCCAATATCGCCAACACCGTTACCCTTATCCACCGCCGCGATACCTTCCGTGCCGAAAAAATTATGGTCGACAAGTTAATGCAGCGCGTGGCCGAGGGCAAAATCATCTTGAAACTGAACGCGGTTTTAGAAGATATTACCGGAGATGATAAAGGTGTGAACGGAGCGCAGTTGAAATACAATGACGGTAAAACCGAAAATATTGCCGTGCAAGGCGTATTTATCGCTATCGGCCATAAACCCAACACCGATATTTTCAAAGGCCAGCTCGATATGGATGAAACCGGTTATCTTATTACCAAGGGCGGCAGCGCCGATAATGTAGGTGCAACCAATATCGAGGGAGTATGGGCTGCGGGTGATGTAAAAGACCATACCTACCGTCAAGCCATTACCAGTGCGGCATCGGGCTGCCAAGCTGCATTGGATGCGGAACGCTGGCTGGACCGCCAACATTAACAAGCCGGCCGTCTGAACGTTTCAGACGGCCTAAATGATGATTAACCAGAAAGGAATAAACCATGATTAAACTGCATACCAACTTCGGTGTTATCGGCATTGAACTCGACCATGAAAAAGCGCCCGTTACGGCAGCAAATTTTGAACAATATGTGAAAGACGGTTTTTACGATGGTTTGATATTTCACCGTGTTATCAAAGGTTTTATGATTCAAGGTGGCGGCATGGATGAAAACATGAACGAAAAAGAAAACCGTGATCCGATTCAAAACGAAGCGCAAAACGGCCTGAAAAACGATAAATACACCATCGCTATGGCTCGCACGCAGGCACCCCACTCTGCTTCTTCACAGTTTTTCATCAACACCAAAGACAATACCTTTCTGAACCACACGGAGCCCAGCCTTCACGGTTGGGGTTATGCCGTATTCGGCAAGGTAGTTGAAGGTACAGATGTGGTTGATGCCATTGAAAATGTACAAACCAAACGTCATGGCTATCACGACGATGTGCCGGTAGATGCCGTGGTGATTACCAAAGCCGAAATCGTGTAATGGCCTAACAAAATAAGCAGATAAAAAAGAACGCCGTCTGAAAGTATTTTCAGACGGCGTTCTTTTCAAGTTTCGACTTATTAAAGTTAAAGCGCGATATGATTTACAAACCCGTTCATTTACAACTGTTTCAAACGGGCAATACGATTGTCTAAAGTAGGATGCGTACTCAACAATGAATCGCGCGCTTCACTGGCGATACCCATTGCCGCCATTTCTTTCGGCAAATCGCTTGTATTGCCTTTCAAACGCTGCAAGGCGGCAATCATTTTAGGCGCACCAACCAAGCGTGCCGCACCGGCATCGGCACGGTATTCGCGCTGGCGGCTGAACCACATCACGATAAAGCTGGCCAAGAAGCCGAATACTACCTGCAATACCATACTCACCAAGAAATAGGTGCCTTGAGAGGTTTCTCCGCTGTCGTTACGCGCTACCATGCCGGAAACCACGCGGGCTAAGAACACAACAAAGGTATTGACCACGCCTTGAATCAAAGTGAGCGTAACCATATCGCCGTTGCCGACGTGCGCCATTTCGTGCGCCAACACGGCTTCGACTTCGTCGCGGGTCATGCTGTCGAGCAAACCGGTGCTAACGGCAACCAATGAGTTGTTTTTACTCGCTCCCGTGGCAAAAGCGTTAGGCTCGGGAGAATGGTAAATGGCAACTTCAGGCATTTTCAGATTCCATTGCGCAGCTTGATTGGCAACGGTTTGGAGTAACCATGCCTCCGTTTCGTTGTGCGGCTGGGTAATCACTTCGGCACCAACCGAACGCTTGGCGATGGTTTTGGACATCAAAAGCGAAATGATGGAGCCTGTAAAACCGATAACTGCCGAATATATCAGCAAGCTGACCATATCATTGGGATTACTGCTCACGCCCAATATGCTCAATATGATGCTGATAACAACCAATACGGCAATATTGGTTAACAAAAATAAGAAGATACGTTTCACAGAGTTTCCTTTGGATATGTGGTTGTGTGTTGTTGTTTTCGGCCTAGGGTACTTCATCATTCGGTTTAAAAACAGTATTTCCACCGGCAATACCGTTTTCATCCTAAATGAAGAGATAACTTAGTGTTCCCAAGAACGGAGATATTTTCGCAAAAAGCCCAACCCGCGCAAAGGTGCTGCATAGAAAAGGTATGCAAATTTATGAATATCGGGCGCACACATTAATTTACTTAAGTATTAGTGATTACTGTTACTATATCAATAGAAAAATACACATATATTGAAACAGATATGGAAAGTAAGCTTGCAAAAATCAACCCTTGCCAAAAATTCGGCCATCTTTTTTTATTTTTCAGCGTGTTTTTTTATCGGATTTAGAATATGACTAAAGGTTAAATGAAATACAGGCCTAGCCTTTGGCGGTTACTCACATGAGTTGTGGATAAGTTTGTGGAAAGTTTGTGAGAATTTGATTGTTTTCCCGTAAAATCAGGGTTTGCACAGTGTTGCACAAAAAATAAGCCGAATAATAATATTTATAAAAATCATAAATTTATATTAAACATATGCTTGTCAAGCATCTTGTGCGCAGCGGTCTTTTATCAAGATGCGGAAAGTGTGGATAAACCGTTTACTGCTTGACAGAATCGATGGAAATAATAACCTTCTTTCAGTCAATGGCTTAAACTGTTCAGCACAGGAACATTATTGTTTTCGAATTCCAACACGGCCTGCCTGCAACACGTTAAAATACGCCACCCGTTTTTGAGAAGCCGCACATTCGCCCAAAGGATAATTCATGTATCAAACCCGCCTTCCCTTTTTCAGCGTTATCCGCGTTAGCGGAGACGACCGCGCCGGATTTTTGCACACCCAGCTTTCTAACGACATTAATCATTTGGCTGTGGGTGAAGCTTGTTATGCTACCTACAACACGCCCAAAGGACGGGTAATTGCCAATATGTTGGTTTTAAACCGCGGCGATGATGTGCTGTTGGCGGTGGCTGCCGATTTGGCGGAAAGCCTGATGAAAAGGCTTCGCATGTTTGTGCTTCGCGCCAAAGTGGTTTTCGAACCCCTTCCCGATTACGCCGTTGCTTGCGGGCTGCCTGAAAATATCGAACCGGCAAATGCCGACACACCCGCTTTGTCTTTTGCCGCTCAGCAGGAAAGCAACGGGGTGTGGCGTGTTGACCTTCCCCATGGAGGCCGTCTGAAAATCGGGTTGTCTTCCGACTTGCCCGACTATGATGCGGCTGTTGAAAATACTTGGAAGGCACATGAAATTGCCAGCGGTTATCCGTGGATTTCAGCCGCCACAAGCGAAAGCAGCGTTGCGCAAATGCTCAACCAACATGTTATCGGTGGCGTTCATTTCAAAAAAGGCTGTTATCCCGGCCAAGAAATCATCGCACGCGCCCAATATCGCGGACAGGTTAAACGCGGCTTGGCGGTACTCGAAGGCCCGTCGCCCGAAGCTGAAGGAATAGCGGTAAAAAGCGGAGACGAAGAGGCCGGCATCATTATCAACAGCGCACTGACGGCAGCAGGCAGCATCAATCTTGCCGTTATTAAATTTTCTGCGGCAGAAGGCGAATTAACCGATGCCGACGGCAATGCCTTAAAACAAACCAAACTGTTTTTTAACACCGAAAAAGAATAACCATGATGTTCAGACGGCCTCGCCTTTGGCCGCGATATCCGTTTGCACAATTACATTTTGGATAAAACACAAGCCGGCAACACTACACCATGTTTAGAATGAGAATCCGCACCGACAGTGCGAAATTTACCCGCATCATGCTCAATTTTTGGCCGCCTTTGTTTTTCAGCGGCATCCGCATACTCAAGCTTTCCGATGATTTCCGTTACATGAAGGCAACGCTGAAAGATTGGGCAAGCACGCGCAACGTACACGGCGCGCAATTCGGCGGCAGCCTGTTTGCGCTGACCGATGCCTCTTATTCGGCCATGCTCAACGGCATGATCGGAAAACGTTATTATGTGTGGGATAAAGCTGCCCATATCGACTTTATCAAACCCGGGCGCGGCGCGGTGTTTATCGAATGCCATATTACCGATGAAATGCTGCATGACATTTATGAGCACACCAAAAGCGGGGAAAAGTATCTGCCGGAAATTCCGGTTCGCGTATTCGATAAAAACGGTGAAACGGTTGCGGTTGCCACGCGTACGCTGTACATCAGGCTCAAGCCGACCTTCAGACCGAAAACCAAAGAAGCTTAAGATTAATTTCAGCCAAAACAGATGCCGTCTGAAAATTTTCAGACGGCATCTGTTTTTATTTAATGCTTTTCAACAACCCGGCCTAACATTTACTGCGCATGTTTTCAGCATTGATGATTTCATCGGCTATGCCCATGGCTTGAAAACTGTCGGGGTCGGCAAGTTTCCACATGTCATCAAGAACTCTGCGGCCGCATTCACCGCTAAGCAAGGAACCGGATTGGATAAATTGATAATGTTCCGACAAGAGTTTAATCCATCCGTCCGGCTGGCGGCGCACGATGTGGTGCGGTTTAAGCTGCATGGGATGATCCAATCCCGCGCTGCCGACGATATCGGCAAGGGCTTTTAAGGTGTTGGCATGGAAATTTTTCACACGCTGCGACTTATCGGGCACATCAAGTGCTTTTTGGCGCGACGGGTCTTGAGTGGCAACGCCGGTCGGACACTTATTGGTGTGGCACGAACGCGATTGGATACAGCCAACGGCAAACATGAACCCGCGCGCGCTGTTGCACCAGTCGGCGCCCAATCCCATCATTTTGGCAATGTCGAAGCCGCTGACCAGTTTTCCGCTTACGCCGACTTTGATTTTGTCGCGGATGCCGGCACCGACCAATGTATTTTGCACAAAAATCAAAGCGTCAACCAAAGGCATACCGATGGAATCCATAAATTCTACCGGTGCTGCGCCGGTGCCGCCTTCGGCACCGTCCACCACAATAAAATCGGGATAGTTGTCTTCTTCTATCATGGCCTTCACAATGGCCATAAACTCCCACGGCATGCCGATGCAGAGCTTGAAACCTACCGGTTTGCCGCCTGAAAGTTCGCGTAACTGCTGCCAGAATTTCACCAACCCGCGCGGGGTGGAAAAGGCAGGATGGCTGGCCGGAGAAATACAGTCCATTCCCATGGGAATATCGCGGGTTCGGGCAATTTCTTCGGTAATTTTAGATGCAGGCAGCACCCCGCCTTTACCCGGCTTTGCGCCTTGCGAGAGCTTGATTTCAATCATTTTTACCTGCTCGAGCGCAGCGCGTTCGGCAAAGGTTTTGGGATTGAAATTACCGTGTTCGTCGCGGCAGCCGAAATAACCCGTGCCCAGTTCCCAAATCAGGTCGCCGCCGTGTTTTTTATGGTAAGGGCTGATGCTGCCTTCGCCAGTATCGTGGGCAAAACCGCCCATTTTCGCCCCTTTGTTCAAGGCTTCGATAGCGGCGGCGGAAAGTGCGCCAAAACTCATGGCGGAAATATTAAACACCGATAAATCATAAGGTTGAAGGCAGCGCTCGTTCCCTACTCTCACACGGAAATCGTAATTGTCGATCTTGTGGCTGTTGCCCGAATGTAAAAACCACTCGCTGCCGGTTTTATTTAAATCATTGATACTGCCGAAAGCGGTTGTGCTGTCGAGATTTTTTGCCCGTTGGTAAACCAGCGAACGCTGCTGGCGCGAAAACGGCACTTGCTCCTGATCATCTTCCAAAAAATATTGGCGGATTTCGGGGCGGAAGTTTTCCAACAGAAAACGGATGTGTCCGCCAATAGGATAGTTGCGCAGAATCGCATGGCGTTTTTGGGTGATGTCGTGTATGCCGAGTGCCGAAAATACCAAAGATACGGCAAACAGCCACCAAATCTGCAACAGCAGGCTGATAACGGTTAACGCGCCGAACAACCACAGCAAACCGTAGCGCGGCATAATCAAAAATCCGTAATTGGCAGAATGGGTGTTGGTAGGTTTTGGGTCTTCTTGAGCCATAGAACACGGTTCCTGAACGATTATTCTTAAAACTCTGATTATACCTGCTTATCTCTACAAATACCGCATGTTGAAAAGCCGATGAATAAAGGCAATAAACCTTCTTAATGAATATTCAGACGGCCTCAAAAACTGCCTTCTTGCAATGCACTGCCTAATCCGCAGATTCCACTAAGTACCGCCGCTTGTTATAATCGCCGCCACATCTTCAAATGCACATGCAGCGATATACATGTCCCAACATAAAGCCCCTTTTACCCTGCGCATAGCCCGCTTAGCCAAACTCGCGGTATGGCTGTTTAAGACAGGCCGCAATCTCAGCAACATCGACGGCAACAATCTCCGCGAACGCGAACAGGCATTGATTACCCTCGGTTCCACCGCATTACAAGCTGTGGGCGCGAAGCTTAACGTAACCACGCCTCCCGAACATTTTCACGTTAGCGGCACGTTGGTTGTAGCCAACCATGTATCGTGGTTGGATATTTTTGCCATGAGTGCCCTATTCCCGAGCAGTTTCATTGCCAAACAAGAAATCAGCAACTGGCCGGTATTGGGGAAAATGGGTAGGAATGCCGGCACGGTGTTTATCAACCGCAATTCCCGCAAAGATGTCGAGCCGATTAACCAAGCCATTGCCGCCGCATTAAAAAACGGGCAAAACGTCAGCTTTTTCCCTGAAGCCAAAACGTCTTCGGGTATGGACGTATTACCTTTCAAGGCTGCTTTGTTCCAATCTGCCATCGACAGCGGCGCGCCTGTGCAAACCGTAGTGCTGCGTTATTACGATCATTTGGGACGGCGCACCACCCTGCCTTCTTATGCCGATGTTAGCCTGCTCGTTTCGCTTTGGCGCGTGGTATCCATGCCCGAGCTGCACATTCATGTTGATTTCGGCAAGCCGATTACCAGTGAAGAATATCAAGAGAAAGACCGTTTCGCTTTAAAAGAAGCGGCCGAAAACTATGTGCGTAAAAAAGTATTGGAAGACAGCACCGAAAATCTTTAATCATCTTCAATCTTTAAGCCATGAGGCCGTCTGAAATATTCAGACGGCCTCATGGCATGATAAGGAATGGTAAGGTGAAAGCTATTCCGAATCACCGGTTGTTTGGGTCAGCCAGCCTTGCTGCTTCATCAAAGGTATGTTGTTAGGCGCATAGGTGTTGCTGTAATAACGGGCAAATTTTTCACGATAAGGCAGCTTCTCGCGTGCTTCTCCAAATTCGGTCATGGTTTGTTCATAGTGCATAAGGCCGTCTGAAATCACCGTATCGGCAGGATAAACGTTTTCCGCATAAACCACCTGTTCGGGCAAACGCGGTTTCAGTTTCATTTCAATATCCGGTTCACCGATACACAGCCCCACAATCGGAAAAGTATTTTTCGGCAGCTTGAGCAAATCAACCAATTCAACCGCAATATTTCTGATTCCGCCTGTATAACAGGTGGCGTAGCCCAAACTTTCCGCAGCAATAACAGCGTTTTGGGCGGCCAATGCCGTATCGGTTACTGCCGTAATCAGGCTGCCCGGCTCACCCGCTGCGCTGTAAGAACCGCCTGCCGCACGGCTGCATAAATCGGCACGGTGAAGATCTGCCACAAAAATCAGGTAAGTACCGCAGGTGCCGATTTGCGGGTTGGCAGGCTGCAATTCTGCGATTTTACGGCGCAATTCGGGCGACGTAATGTTGATAATCGCATAGTGTTGCCCGTTCATCCAAGAAGGTGCCTGTCTGGCGCAATCGATAATGGTTTGAACATCGGCGGCAGGCAGCGGAGTGCTTTTGAAGTGGCGGTAAGTGCGGTGGTTTTTAATGGTTTCAACAGCATTTTTCATGGCAGGCATTCCTTGGTTGAAATGGAGGGGAAAATTGTATGGCTGTCGGCACAAAACGTCTATAGTCAATCAATTTAACTTTACTGCGGCTTGCTGCTTTTTATTGGAAATAAGTTGATTGACGATATACCGCATCAAACCATGCGGTATCAAAAAGCTGGATGGCATTGCTGCTTTGTTATAGAATGTAATCCAACTCAGGTAAGCAATTATTTGCTTAAATTTTTCATTCAATTGTAAGAGGAAAACGACATGTTTCCAGAGTATCGAGAATTAATTTCAAAATTAAAACAAGAAGATGCGCACTTTGCCCGTTTGTTCAACGAGCACAATGAGCTTGACGACAAAATCACCGGCCTGACCAACAACCCGGTTACCGGCGGCTTGGATGAAATCGAAGAGCTGAAAAAACAAAAATTACACTTGAAAGACCAGTTGTACGCCATCTTGTTGAAGGCTGATAAAGAAGGTAAATAAGCCGTAAAATGTATCGGGCCGTCTGAAACTTTGCGTTCAGACGGCCTTTATGCATGATTGAATAAATCCGATCACACTTTATTTTGTTTGCCCGTGTTTTGTGCGGATTAAAGCCGAAAGATCATAACCCTGCTCTTGTGCCTGTTTCAGATAAGACTCATACACCGTTTCATCCATCTGGGGTTTGCGCGACAACAGCCACAAATATTTTCTGTCCGGTTGCCCTACCATCGCATATTGGTAATCACTGTCTAAAGCCATTACCCAATAAGGTGCTTTGCCCACAGGCAGCCAGCGTATCGCCTTCGGCAGAAAAGTCACACTCAACTTGGTATTCTCAGCATTGTGCGCACGAGCCAGCCCCTCTGCTACCGACCATTTACCGTCTGATTTCAAACAACGGTTGGTTACGCTGATGGTATCGTTGCTGTTTATTCGGTAAGTAGCCGTTACATCCGAAACACACTGGTCTTGATAAGGCATAGGCAACCGCGCAATTTCATACCACTGGCCGGCATAACGCTGAACATCCACTTGAGGCACGGTTTTCAGCGGCGGTAAATCTGCAGCTTGAACCGATAAAGCACCGCACATTGCACCTGCAAACAACATATATTTCATGTTCACAATATAATCTCCCTCCGTTTAAAAGCTAAATCATATATCAACGCTTAAAAGCCTCGTGCCAATTTAAGTAAAGAAATCGGAAATATTGATTCAGGTTTTCATGCCTTGTTCAAGCAATGAACTTTAATATAGAGTTGATTGACCATATACATCCAGATCCGTTGGTTTTATATAAAATCTCATGCGGTTGAAAGATATTGACGAAACCCTAATGCTGCCAATGTTTCATTTTTCGTCCGATTCGCTATATACTGCCGATATCTGTTTGTTTTACCGTTCATTTAAGGACAAATGATGAAAAATATTTTATTTGCAGGATTGCTAGTTTCCGTAGTCTCCGCCTGCTCGGTAGGAACGCCGGGAATGTCGGTAGGCTTAGGTGTCGGTACGAATATCGGCCGCCATGTGGGTTTGGGCACTTCTATCAACATACCCGTAGGCATCGACCGCAATCATAAACAATCCGGTGTAAATGTTGTTGAAGAACAGATTGTTACCTACTTCGACAGCAACGGCAAAGCCGGAAACCAACCTGTTCAAGGCGGATTTTACCGCCAGCTGATCAGCAGACGAGGCAACGAATACATCGTGCAGGATTTTTACTACGACAACAGTAAGAAACGCACCGATCCCTATACGCTATCGCGCAAGCAGTTGCTTGATTTTCATGCTTATCCTGAAAACGGCGCACTCACTATTTATGCCTATAACGGCAATTTGATGCAGCAGAAAGTTTATCGCAACGGTAAGCTGATTAACGCCAAATATTAACCGGCAGATGCTTTTTACAAAGGTTTTGATAGGTTTAAACCTTTACGAATCAGTTTGATACAAAAAATCGAAGCAGGTAAAGATGCCCGCCCTACTTGGTGCAACACCATTCAAATTTCCAACCCGCTTTTCAGACGGCAGCAGATTCGGATTTGAGGTGCAATGTTCCACTAAACGGATTTTTGCAACATTCAGCCATCGGGCGACACTCAGGGTTCAGAATGGGCTGAACCACCGGCAAAGAAAAAAACTTGGCTATAAACGCCAAGCGTTTTATTTCGAATCTAAGGCCGTCTGAAAATTTCAGACGGCCTTCTGCTTAAGAAAACAATATATCAGCGTATATCCGCTTTATTTCTCGTTGTTACCCAGTTGGGGCAACACCGAACCTTCGCCCAAAGCCAAAAGGCCGGTCTGTGAATACAAACCGAGTTTATTGCGCGTATCGACAATATCGAGATTACGCATGGTCAGTTGGCCGATGCGGTCGGCAGGGGTGAAGGCGGCGTTCTCTACTTTTTCCATGCTCAAACGCTCTGGCTGGTAAGTCAGGTTCGGCGATTCGGTGTTCAGAATCGAGTAGTCGTTGCCGCGGCGCAGCTCCAGCGTTACTTCGCCCGTAATCGCTTTGGCCACCCAGCGTTGGGCGGTTTCGCGCAGCATCAATGCTTGTGAATCAAACCAGCGGCCTTGATACAGCAAGCGGCCCAAGCGCAAGCCGTTGATGCGGTATTGTTCGATGGTGTCTTCGTTATGGATTCCGGTCAGCAAACGCTCGTAAGCGATGTGCAGCAAAGCCATGCCCGGTGCTTCGTAAATACCGCGTGATTTGGCTTCGATGATGCGGTTTTCGATTTGGTCGCTCATGCCCAAGCCGTGGCGGCCGCCGATGCGGTTGGCTTCGAGAAACAGCTCCACAGGGTCGGCAAACTCTTTGCCGTTCAAGGCTACCGGTATGCCCTCTTCAAAGCGCACGGTCACTTCTTCGGCTTTAACGGTTACGTTTTCATCCCAAAACGCTACGCCCATAATCGGTTTGACGATTTTGATGCCGCTGTTTAAAAATTCTAAATCTTTGGCTTCGTGGGTGGCGCCGAGCATGTTGGAATCGGTGGAATAGGCTTTTTCAACCGACATTTTGTAGTCGAAGCCGTTGGCGATGAGAAATTCGCTCATTTCTTGGCGGCCACCGAGTTCGTCGATAAAGGTTTGATCGAGCCACGGTTTGTAAATACGCAGGTTCGGATTGGTCAGCAGGCCGTAACGGTAGAAACGCTCGATGTCGTTGCCTTTATAGGTGGAACCGTCGCCCCAAATGTTGACGTCGTCTTCTTTCATGGCCGATACCAGCATGGTGCCGGTTACGGCGCGGCCTAAAGGTGTGGTATTGAAATAGGTGGCACCGCCGGTGGTGACATGAAACGCGCCGCATTGGATGGCGGCAATGCCCTCGTGCGCAAGCTGGCTGCGGCAGTCGATCAGGCGGGCTTCGATAGCACCGTATTCTTTGGCTTTTTTGGGAATGACGTTGTAATCGTCTTCATCGGGCTGGCCGAGATTGGCGGTGTAGGCATAAGGCAAGGCGCCTTTGAGTTTCATCCACAGCAGGGCTGCCGAAGTATCAAGGCCGCCTGAAAAGGCGATGCCCACTTTTTGACCTGTTGGTAGGCTTTGTAGAATAGTATGATTATGCTGGCTCATCGGGAAAATCCTGTTGATTATGATTATGCCGTTTCAGACGGCCCGAAAACGGGTTATTATTGTATGAATCGGCTGATTCGTCCAGCCTGAAATGTTCCTGAAGATGTGTTCGAGTGCTTTGGCTTTGAGCTTTCACTTCAGGGTGTACCGTCGGAAGGCATTGCGGCGGTTTGCCCTGCTGTGATGCCCCGATCGGAACAAGAAACGATGCGGCAGAAAGCGGGCTTGATCCGACCTTATTACCTTATCAAAGTAAACATTATGATCGATTTCAACCTCATCATTATCGGCGACGAGATTCTGCACGGCAGCCGCATAGATAAGCATTTTGCTTTTTTCAAACATCTGTTGGAATCTCGCGGATTGCGTTTAAACCAAGTGCAATATCTGCCCGACAACTATACCTTTTTGGTTAAGCAGCTTCGCCGCAGTTTTTCAGACGGCCTGCCTACATTTGTTACCGGAGGCATCGGCTCCACCCCCGACGACCATACCCGTCAGGCCGCTGCCGAAGCGTTGGAACTGCCTATCGTCCGACATGCCGAGGCCGTGCCGTTTATCGAAGAAACGTCCCTCAAACGCGGCGACGGCTTGGACTCGCCTTCGCACCGGCAGCGTTTGCTGATGGCTGATTTCCCCGAAGGAGCAGAACTTGTTCCCAACCCTTACAACAAAATCGCCGGATTTTCGATTAAAGAGCACTATTTCTTCCCCGGCTTTCCCGTGATGGCGCACCCGATGGCCGAATGGGTGTTGGAAACCTATTATGCCGACCGTTTCAATACCGTAAACAGCGCCCAACGCAGCGTATGGATATTCAGCATGCCCGAATCCCATGTCGCCCCGATTATGCGCGATGTGGAGGCGCATTACGAAGGCATCCGTTCGTTCAGCCTGCCCAGCGTAGGTTGGACAAAAGAGAACGGTGAAGTCGTTCCGCCGCACATCGAATTCGGCATCAAAGCCGTTGGCGAAGCCTGCTCGCAGATTGAACAGGCTTGGAGCGAAGTATTAGGCCGTCTGAAAGACATCGGTGCCGTTATCCGGCATGAAGCGCCGTAAGCTGCCAATTAAAACAAACCCACAGGCCTTCTGAAAGCCCAAACAGGTTTTCAGACGGCCTTATGCTATTTTTACTTGATTTGAATTGTTTTTTCATGACAGATAAAAAAATCATGAAATCAAAAGCATAAAAATTAACAACATCATTCGGATGCCTTTGCGCAAGCACTCCGCCAGGCTTATTGCGGCTGCAACAAAGACAAGGAACTTTTTATCTGTTATGGTTGACCAAATGAAATCCGTGCCTTGCGCACTTAGCAGCCACTTTCTGCTTTTATCACTTTTTTATTACACTTCCACTTTCACAACGGAGTAATCTATGACACATTTGAAAACCATCGTTCCGGTATTGGCATTGACTGCAACGCTGAGTGCTTGCGGTATGTTCGGCAAAGACCAACCTAAAGCCCAAGCCGCCCAACCTGCGCCTGCAGTTCAACAACAAGCACAACAACAGGCTCCGCAAACCAAAGTTCAAGCGCCGCAAACCGTACAGGTTGATTCTATCGACGGCAAAAAAGAAGTGGCATACAAATGCAGCAACAAAAATCCGCTGCATGTTATGTACGGCTTCAAAAACGGAGAAGTTGTCATTGCCCAAGTGAAATATCTGAACAAATTGTCTCCGGGGCTGTTCCGCGTAACCGGCAATCAAGACTCCAACATGTTTACCGGCAACGGCATTACTTGGGTGGCTGAAAAAGCCAATGCCGCCAATGTAGATAAAGTAAACGGAAACATGCTGACCCAAGAAGGTATTGAAACGGTAAACGGCAAGCAACACCAAGTATCTCAAATCGTTGCACGCTCTTGCGTGCTTGATAAAGCCGCTACCGCCAAGTTGAACAAACAAGCGAAAAAATAACCGCAACACATTTGCCGTACCCGCGTCATATTTCGGTTTAAAGTACGGCAAAGCATAAAAAACGGTTAACCGATTCTATCGGATTAAAAATAACCATGCCGTCTGAATGTTTCAGACGGCATGGTTATTTTTCGTATTATGCAGAGCAAGCCGAACCGATTATTCACCCGGGCATTCGGCACATTCGCTATGCAACTCTCCCAGCTTTAACTGGCTGTTCACGCTGCGTAAAGCGGTACGCAAACCTTCTTCAATAACAGGATGATAGAAAGGCATATCCAGCATTTGCGGAATCGTCATCTTTTGCTGGTGCGCCCATGCGAGCAAATGCGCCAAGTGTTCGGCCGCAGGGCCCACCATTTCTGCTCCGATAAACAAGCCGGTGCTTTGTTCGGCATAAACGCGCATGTGGCCTTTGTTCACCAACATCACACGGCTGCGCCCTTGGTTTCGGAACGATACTTCGCCGATTACCACGCATTCCGGATTTTTGTAACGCTCCATCACTTGTGCATATTTCAAACCGACAAAAGCAATTTGCGGGTTGGTAAACACCACACCAATGGTGCTGCGGCGCAAGCCTTTGTGAATATCGGGGTATCTGCCGGCGTTGTCGCCTGCGATTTTACCTTGGTCGCTGGCTTCGTGGAGTAACGGCAGTTGGTTGGACGCATCGCCCGCAATAAAAATGTGGGGAATGCTGGTTTGCATGGTTAACGGATGGGCTTTGGGCACACCGCGTTCGTCTAATTCTATCTCTATATTTTCAAGGCCGAGATTATCGGTATTCGGGCGACGGCCTATCGCAGACAGCAAGTAGTCGGCGGTAAAAACGCCGCTTTTATCGTTTTCTGACCAATGGATTTCCACTTCGCCTTTGTCATTCAGTTTGGCTTCGGTGCGCACATTAAGATGCAGCACCAGTTCTTCTCCGAATACGGATTTAGCTTCCTGCAATATAACCGGATCGGAAATGCCGCCCAGCGTGCCGCCCACACCGAAAATTTCTACTTTTACACCCAAACGGTGAAGTGCCTGCCCAAGCTCCAAACCAATCACACCGGGGCCGAATACGGCCACCCGCTCAGGCAGCGTATCCCAAGAAAACACATCATCGTTAATGATCAGCCGATCACCCAAGGCTTCCCATTGCGGCAATACAATAGGACGCGATCCGGTTGCAATCACAATCCGATCAGCTTCAATTTGAGTGTGGTCGTCAATTTGAACGGTATGCTCGTTAACGAATTTGGCCGCACCCATGATCCGTTTGTCGGCCGGCCATTCTTCCACATCGCTTACCACAAAGCCGACAAAACGGTCGCGCTCAGATTTCACGCGATTCATCACTTCTTCGCCGTTAACGGTAACGCTGCTTTTATCCAAATGAACACCAAACGGTTCGGTGTGCAAAGCATGATGACGCGCTTCGGCAGCCGCAATCAGCAGCTTGGAAGGCATACAGCCTACGCGGGCACACGTTGTGCCGAACACATGGCTTTCAACCAAATAAACATTGTCGGTATGCTGCCGGGCACTGCGAAACGCCCCCATACCGGCAGTACCGCCACCGATAACCACCACATCAGCTTGGATTTTTTTCATAGTTATTTTTCCTTTTAAAAACCGTTGCAAACGGTTCTAAATTTAGAGAAACAAATAAAGGGAATAAGGCAATCTTACAAAAACAAAATATTCACATTATCTTGTTTGTGTAAAATTGCCGAAAAGGATTTTTCAGACGGCCCGATACAATAGATTTCTTTGAATATATCTAAAGCGTGCCGTTCTGATCGATTATCATCACGGCACGCTTTACCCGATCAAACATAAGGGAATGGTTTTAATCCCTCAGCTCAATCATCCTATTGGTTAAGTTAGTTTTTAGACAAATAAACTTCCAAGTCTTCACTACCGCCAATGTATTTACCGCCGATAAAGATTTGCGGAGCAGTTGCCTTACCGGTAATGGCACGCACGGAAACAATGCTGGCATCTTTGCCCAATACGATTTCTTCGTAAGACAAGCCTTTTTCTTCCAAAGCTTTTTTAGCTTGGGCGCAAAATTGGCAACCGGGCTTGGTAAAGATGGCTACCGATTCCTGTGCTTTCCAGTTAGGAGCGATATATTTCAGCATGGTGTCGGCATCGGAAACTTCAAAGGGATCGCCTTCTTTTTCCGGCTCGATAAACATTTTTTCGATTTTTCCGTCATTCACCAGCATAGAATAACGCCAAGAACGCTTGCCGAAGCCCAAGTTGTCTTTATCTACCAGCATGCCCATGCCTTCGGTAAATTCACCGTTGCCGTCGGGAATCATGGTGATATTGTCAGACTCTTCATCAGCAGCCCAAGCATTCATAACAAACGTATCATTTACAGATACGCACAAAATATCGTCCACACCGTTTTCTTTAAACGCTTTAGCCAGCTCGTTGTAACGCGGCAGATGGGTAGAAGAACAAGTGGGGGTAAATGCGCCGGGCAGAGAAAATACCACTACTTTTTTACCTTTGAACAATTCATCGGTAGAAACATCTTTCCAAGAATCGCCGACGCGGGTGTGGAATACTACGCTCGGTACTTGCTGACCGGTACGATCTACTAAAGCCATATTGATACTCCTGTTTTAAAAAACGTTTAATCAAACGAAAATCGAGATGAACTTGTCATTATAACCAATATTACATTTAACGGATATAAAACATCTGCTGCATTGAAAATCGAAAAGCCGTTCGTGTTCTGCTTCGATTATCCGATAATGCAATGTCTCGAAAGCTTATTCTAAAACATGAACAACCGCGATATAAGCCGGTTTTACTGCAAAGCAGAATTGCTTTACAGAAATTTACACCAATTGCAGTCGCGCTTTTCTACCCTTGCATCCCTAAAAATAAACGCTGCCTGCGGTTGTGCACAAACCACAATCAAACGGCTATAATAACCGCTTTACCAAGTTTTGCTTATTACCATGACACACGATCACGATGCGTGGATTGTTTTTCCCCAGAAAATACCGTTTGAAGTTCCGCTTGTTCTGCAAAGCGGCCAAACCCTTCCGCGTTTCGATTTGATGGTGGAAACCTACGGCAGTTTGAATGCCGACAAATCCAATGCCGTATTAATCTGCCATGCCCTTTCCGGCAATCATCATGTTGCGGGAAAACATACTCCCGAAGACAAACATTCCGGCTGGTGGGACAGCATGGTCGGCCCCGGCAAACCGGTTGATACCAATCGTTTTTTTGTGGTCGGTTTGAATAATTTGGGCGGATGCCACGGCAGCACGGGCCCTTTGAGCATCAATCCGGAAACCGGAGAAGAATACGGCGCTGATTTTCCTGTGGTAACAGTGAAAGATTGGGTAAAAAGCCAAGCCCTTCTGGCTGACCATTTCGGTATTAGGCAATGGGCGGCCGTGATGGGAGGAAGTTTGGGCGGCATGCAGGCTCTGCAGTGGACGATAGATTTTCCCCAACGGGTCAGGCATGCGTTGGTTATCGCCTCGTCCACCCGCTTGTCTGCACAAAATATTGCGTTTAACGATGTGGCGCGTCAGGCCATTATTACCGACCCGGATTTTCATGACGGCCATTACCGCCGCTACAATACCGTTCCCCGCCGCGGTTTGCGTATCGCCCGTATGATGGGGCATATTACCTATCTTGCCGAGCAAGGTTTGGGTAAAAAGTTCGGACGCAACATGCACAGCAACGGCTACCAATACGGCTATGACGTAGAATTTGAAGTGGAATCCTATTTGCGTTATCAGGGAGACAAATTTGCCGAGCGTTTTGATGCCAACACTTACCTGCGCATGACCAAAGCTTTGGATTATTTTGCCCCTGCCGCCGAATTCGGCAATGATTTGGTTGCCGCTTTAAAAACCGCTCAAGCCCGATTTTTTATTGCCAGTTTCAGCACCGATTGGCGGTTTGCACCGGCGCGTTCGCGTGCGTTGGTGAAACATTTGGTAAAAGCCGGCAAGCATGTCCAATACATCGAAGTCGAATCCCACCACGGACACGATGCTTTTTTAATGACCGACGAGCCTTACATCCGTGCCGTGCGCGCTTATATGAACAATGTTGCCGAGGAATGCAAGCATGACTGAACTACGCGACGACCTACAGTTGATTTACGACTGGATTCCGCAAGGCAGCCGGGTATTGGACTTGGGCTGCGGTAACGGCGAATTGCTGTCGGCACTGATTAACCGGAAACAGTGTTCCGGTTACGGTGTGGAAATCGACACCGAAGGCGTTATCGCTTCGATAGAGCGCGGCATCAGCGTGATTCAGGCGGATTTGGAGCAAGGCTTGCAAGATTTCGATGACAACAGTTTCGATATACTCGTGCTGAGTCAAACCATACAGGCCATGCAGAATACGGAAAATATTTTGCGGGATCTTACCCGCGTGGCCAAGCAAGCCATTGTTTCTTTCCCCAACTTCGGCTATTGGCGCAACCGTTTGCAAATCGGCCTTCTCGGCCATATGCCCGTTTCCGAACGTATGCCTTATCAGTGGTATAACACACCCAATATTCATTGGTGTACTTTGCAGGATTTCGACCGCTTGTGTGCCAAAAACCATATCCGTGTGTTGGAACGCACGGTTATGACTGCCGGGAAACGTATTAATATTCTCCCTAATCTTTTGGGCAGTTTGGCTTTTTACCGTGTCGGCTGATAAAGATATTAGAAAAGCTGCCTTAAGGCAGCTTTTTGTATGGTTATAAATAACGCACCAACACATTATTTTTTTACAAACACCAAATCCCACACACCATGCCCCAAACGTTTTCCACGCGCTTCAAACTTGGTTTCGGGTCGGTATTCAGGTGTGGGCGCGTAATCTGCGGCCGTATTGCTCAAATGATCGAAACTGCTTAACACTTCAAGCATTTGAACCGCATATTCTTCCCAATCTGTTGCCAAATGGATATAGCCGCCTGTTTTTAATTTGGGTAACAGCTTGGCAACAAACGGTATCTGCACCAAACGGCGCTTGTTATGGCGCTTTTTGTGCCACGGATCGGGAAAGAAAATATGAATGCCGTCAAGTGAACCGTCGCTTAACATATTTTCCACTACTTCCACAGCATCGTGGCGCATCACCCGGATATTCGTTATCTGTTCTTCTTCAATCAGTTTAAGAATATTGCCTACGCCGGGGCCGTGCACATCAATAGCTAAAAAGTCTTTTTCAGGCAGGCATTTGGCAATTTCTACGGTAGCCGTGCCCATGCCGAAACCGATTTCCAACACCTTCGGATTATCACGGCCAAACATTTTGTTCAAATCTGCCGGGTCTGCTTGATAGTCGATCCCGAATTGAGGCCACATGGTATCAATGGCACGCTGCTGGGCGGCAGTCATATGTCCTTGGCGCAAAACAAAGCTGCGGATGCTGCGTTTGTGTTGCTCGGGAACCGTTTGGTTGTTAGATTGATTTACTTCGTTGTCAGTCATTATTTGTCTCATCGGTAAAGGCCGTCTGAAAGAATGAAGCTTTCAGACGGCCTCTTAATACATGTTTTGATTACTCGGAGATATCATCACCAGCTTGGTCTGCATCTACCGCCGTATCGTCAGATGCGTTTGCTTCTCCGCTATTTGCTTCTTCAAGGGGAGCTTCTGCCTCTTCGGGTTCTTCCGCCACACGCTCCAAGCTCACTAATGTTTCGCCTTCATCCAAATTAATCAGTTTCACACCCGCTGCGGCACGGCCGGTTTCGCGGATTTGGTCGACTTTGGTTCTGATTAATACGCCGCCGCTGGTAATCAGCATTAAATCGTCGGTTTCGGCAACCAATGTCGCCGCCACCAGTTCGCCGTTGCGCTCGCCGGTATTGATGGCAATGTTACCCTGCCCGCCTTTACCTTTGCGGCTGTAGTCGGCAATCGGGGTACGCTTGCCGTAACCGTTGGCCGTGGCAGTCAACACTTGCAGGGTTTCGTCTTGTTCGCATTCGGGATAAAAGGTAATCAGGCTGACGATGCGGCCGTCTGAAGGCAGGCGCATACCGCGCAGGCCGCCGCTGCCACGTCCGCTCGGGCGCACACCGTTGCCTTTCAAGGCCGGTGTTTCGCCGTTTTCGTCGCTGTTGTCTTCCGCTTCATTGAGGCCGTCTGAATCTTCGTTTTCCGCTTCATCGACATCACCGTTGCGCTGTTCGTAGTATTCATTAAAGCGGATGGCCTTACCCAAGTTGGAAAACAGCATAATATCGCTGGTGCCGGAGGTGCGGGCTACGCCCACCAGTGAATCGCCTTCTTTGAGGGCGATGGCTTTAATGCCTTGCGCGCGCACGTTTTTGAAGGCGGAAAGCTGCACTTTTTTCACCATACCTTGTGCGGTGGCGAAGAAAACGTATTCGTCTTCCGGGAAGTCGCGCACGGCCAGAATCGCGCTGACTTTCTCGCCTTCGTCAAGCTGAATCACGTTATTAATCGGACGGCCTCGGCTGTTGCGGCCGCCTTCGGGCAGTTTGTACACTTTGATCCAATGGCATTTGCCGAAATTGGTAAAGCACATCAGATAATCATGCGTGTTGGCAACAAACAGGGTTTCGATAAAGTCTTCGTCTTTAGTGGCTGCAGCCTGTTTGCCGCGCCCGCCGCGACGTTGCGCTTGATAATCGGTAGTCGGCTGGGTTTTGATATAACCGCCGTGCGTCAGCGTTACCACCATTTCGCGCGGCGGAATCAGGTCTTCATCGGCAATATCGCCGCCAAACGGATTGATTTCGCTGCGGCGTTCGTCGCCGAAATGGGTTTTGATTTCTTCCAATTCTTCGTGAATGATTTGGGTAATCCGCTCGGGTTTGGCCAAAATATCCAAGAAGTCGATAATCTGCGCCATGATGTTTTTGTAGTCGTTGACAATCGTATCTTGGTCGAGACCGGTCAGGTTACGCAGGCTCATGCGCAAAATGGCATCGGCTTGGATTTCGCTCAGGAAATAGCCGCCGCTTTGCAAACCCAATCCGGCAGGCAAACCTTCCGGGCGGGCCATCTGCATATCCAAATCGGTGCGGGACAACATTTCTCCAACCAAGCCCGACTGCCACGGACGCGCGAGCAGCTTTTCTTTGGCTTCGGGCGCATCGGCAGATTCTTTAATCAGCTGAATCATTTCGTCGATATTCGATAAAGCCACGGCTTTACCTTCGGCGATATGGCCTTCATGACGCGCTTTTTTGAGGCGGAACAAAGTGCGGCGGGTAACCACTTCGCGGCGGTGACGCAGAAACTCGCTCAAAATCTGTTTCAGGTTCAGCAGGCGCGGTTGGCCGTCGACCAAAGCCACCATATTGATGCCGAAGCTGTCTTGCAGCTGGGTGAGCTTATAGAGCTGGTTCAATACCACTTCGGCGTTTTCGTTGCGCTTCAGTTCGATAACCACGCGCATACCCGATTTGTCGGATTCGTCGCGCAGATCGGAAATGCCTTCCAACACTTTGTCGCGCACCAGCTCGCCGATTTTTTCCACCAGCTTGGCTTTATTTACCTGATAGGGAATTTCGTCGATGATGATGGCTTCGCGCTCGCCGTTTTTGCCTATGGGTTCGATATGCGTTTTACCGCGCATTACCACGCGGCCGCGGCCGGTTTTATAGCCTTCGCGCACACCGCCCAAACCGTAAATGGTTGCACCGGTAGGGAAATCGGGGGCTTTGATGATATTGATTAACTCGTCGATACCTGTTTCGGGGTGAGCCAGCAATTGCAGGCAGGCATCAATGGTGTCGGGCAGATTGTGTGGCGGAATATTGGTGGCCATACCGACGGCAATGCCCGAAGAACCGTTAACCAGCAAAGCGGGAAAACGGGTCGGCAAAACCAAAGGCTCGCTCTCGCTGCCGTCGTAGTTGGGGCCGAAATTAACGGTTTCTTCTTCGATATCTGCCATCATTTCATGGGCGATTTTTGCCATGCGGATTTCGGTGTAACGCATGGCCGCCGCGCCATCGCCGTCTACCGAACCGAAGTTGCCCTGCCCGTCGACCAACACATAGCGCATCGAGAAATCTTGAGCCATGCGCACAATGGTGTCGTACACCGCGCTGTCGCCGTGCGGATGGTATTTACCGATCACGTCGCCGACGATACGGGCAGACTTCTTATAAGCGCTGTTCCAACTGTTTTTCAACTCGTGCATGGCATACAGCACGCGGCGGTGAACGGGCTTCAGGCCGTCGCGCACATCGGGCAGCGCACGCCCCACAATCACGCTCATGGCGTAATCGAGGTAGCTGCGGCGCATTTCGTCTTCTAGGCTGATGGGAATGGTTTCTTTGGCGAAGTGGTGGTCGTTGCGGGTGGTTGCGTCGGTCATGGTGATATTTGGTATTTCACAGAAAAAATTTCGTGCGATTTTAGCATAAAACGGGCTTGAATTGGCGTATGCGGCGTCGGGTTCGTTTGTTTGCGGATGTTTCGGTCGGTAAGGCCGTCTGAAAACGATTTTGGCAATCCGGTATGTGCAACCGCATTCTTCAGACGGCCTGATACTTTTGCGGAGCTTTGCGGGTAAAAAGCTGTGAAGTTAAGGAAGATTACACGCTTGCAAGTTGCAGGCCGTGTGCTCTAACCCTACAATGACGCGAGTTTAACTTAAGAGAGAATCTTTATGCGTTTTCTGCTATTGCCCTTACTTTTGGCGGTTTCAGCCGTTTCTACGGCGGCTCCGCGACACGACAAAGATACTTTGGTCAACACCCGCTATCAAGAAAGCGAGGCCGAAAAAGCCGCACGCGAGTTTAAAGAAGCCGACATCGGATTGCCGCCTTTCCCCGACCTTCAAAACGGGCATTGGTTTGATATTTATGTGGGCAATACATACGATAAAAAGCCGAAAATCCTGCTCAACAGCATCAGCATCGCGCCCGATACTTCTGTGCGTTATGTGCTGAACATCCAATCCAAACAAGGTTATGACAATTTGAGTGCCGAAGGTTTGTTTTGTACCGACACTACGTTTTCAACCAAAGAAAGCAAACGCTCTTCATTCAAAATTTTCGGCTACGGAGACACCGTAAACAAACGCTGGATTACACCGCGCAATGCCGATTGGAAGCCGATAGGTGCGATTTTGAACAGCGCCGATCCCGTTCGCGGCGTGCTTTACCGTGCCTTCTGTGAAGACGGCAAACCCGGCAGTGCGGAAGTTCTGCGCCAAAGAGTGACGGAACGCTCGGGCAAACATTCTCGTTCGATGACCAATCTTAACAAAAAGTAAAACAACAAACCGTAAGGCCGTCTGAAATTTCAGACGGCCTGAGACCTTTTAAATAACATAAGTTACCAAAATTTTATACTCAATAAAATTCTCAAAATGAAAAATCTTTCTGATTTTGCCTACTTTTTACTCAGAATCGGAAAGGTTTTAGTCAATTGAAAATTTTTAGCATATTTTTATGCGTCAAATTTTGTTAATAGACTGAGACCTTTGCAAAACTCCCATCTGCGGCGCATTTCTGCGTTGTGCGCTGCTCGCTCGTTTGCCTATCTGTATGATATGTCTGCACTCGCTGCGCTGCTACGCCTTGAACTGCATCCACATCTGAGGGTTTTGCAAAGGTCTCAGACTATTTGCCTTTTGTCATGTGCAAATTGCTCATGCAATGGGTTTCTTAATTTTTAGGTTCGAATGAGAAAAGAGCATTAAACTGATAAGAGGCAGGCTTATGTTTTGACGTGTAACAAAGATGATTCAAAAGTTTTATAAACTCTGAGGCCGCCTATTAAATCGTCTAAAAATAAAGGGGCTGAAGTAGATTAGCCCTAAACACCACACCAAAGCCGCAAAGTTTTTAACTGCTGCTTTGGTGTCCCGAAGTTAAAACGAAACTCACATTCTTTCAAGAACAGAGGAAAAGATTTTCGGTCGA
>NZ_LGZA01000015.1:0-53750 GCF_001308005.1 Neisseria sp. 74A18 | reverse complement strand
GTAATGGCAGCAGGTGTTTGCACTCATGAGCATTGGCCGGGGTGATGTGCAGTTTCTCGATATAGCCGTCCGCATCGGTGCGGGTGTGTTGTTTGTAGCCCAGATGGAAGCGGCCGTCTTTTTTGATCCACCTGGCATCCGGGTCTTTGCTGGGGGTTGTTTCGCCACAGACAACGCCTGCTTCATCCACTTCGATGGCCTGACGCTGTTTGCCGCCGGCCGTCTGAATAATGGTGGCGTCAACGATGGCGGCGGATGCTTTCTCTACTTTTAAGCCCTTGTCAGTCAGTTGGCGGTTAATCAGATCCAGCAGTTCGGCCAGGGTGTTGTCTTGCGCCAGCCAGTTGCGGAAACGGCAGAGGGTGCTGTGGTCGGGAATGCAAAAGTCGTCGAAGCGGCAGAAGAGTTGGAAATCGATGCGGGTGATGAGGCTGTATTCGAGTTCGGGGTCGGAAAGGCTGTGCCATTGACCGAGCAGGATGGCTTTGAACATGGATAACAGGGGATAAGCGGGACGGCCGCCGTTGTCGCGCACATAGCGGGTTTTGCGGCCGGCGAGGTATTGTTCGATGGGTGTCCGGTCAAGAATACGGTCGAGTTTGATGAGTGGGAAGCGGTCGAGATGTTTTTCGATATGGTTGAGGGCATCGGTGTGCAAAAAGCTGCTCATGAACAAAATTCTCTAAATTCTCGGAGTTTGATGTGAGTGGGAATTTAGAGGATTTTTGAGGGTTTTGCAAAGGTCTCAGGCTGTATTACAACTGAATTAGATGCAAGCCTGCAAGAACAGAAAACAAAATTTGCCAAAGAGTGTATGGAAGAGGCAGAGCAATATAGAGAGCAGGCTCAAAAAAAACATCAATCAATTCTTAAAAAACTACAAAAAAACAAACATCAAGATGAGAAACAAGAATGGGAAGCGGCATTGGTAAATGCAGAGCAAGAATTGCAGGATGCGGAAGAGAGTTTCCGTGATGAGGAAAACAGGTATCAACAGGAAAACAGCGAATTACTTGCATTGCGTGCCCATAATGCAAAAGTAGGTGCCGACTGGAACCAAACCGCGCCCGTAGATACCCGCCCGACTTTGGCCGACTTCAAGAAAACCGTATCCGATTATCTGGCATGGGAAGTTTCGCAATTGCTTAAAAGGCCGTCTGAAAATCAGGACGAACATTTAAAAAAGTAGATGCCCGCTTAACCGAAATGCTGGAATCGGTTGAGTGGGGAGAGTTTAGGATTGAAGATATTTTTGATAGCTTTAATGGTGATTTTGACATTAAGAAAGAACATGTCAACGGATTGGGGAATTATGTTATTACTGCAGGCATGAGCAATAATGGCATCTTAGGAAAAACAGATGTTGAGGCTAAAATTTTTCCAAAAAATACAATTACGGTAGATATGTTTGGTACCGCTTTCTATCGTGATTTTCCTTATAAAATGGTTACTCACGCTAGAGTTTTTTGTTTGAAGGCAAATATAGAAATCAATGCAAAGCAAGGACTATTTTTATCGAGTTCACTACATTTTTTAAGTCGATTTTTTGGTTATGAAAATATGTGTTCATGGGCAAAAATTAAAAATAAAAAGATTCAACTTCCCATCAAAAACAGCCAATTAGCCCTTGACTTTATGGAAAATTTCGTGGCCGAGCTGGAAGCTCGACGTTCCGCCGAACTGGAAGCCTATCTTTCAGCCGCAGGACTGAAAGACTATACCCTGACGGCTGAAGAGCAGCAGGCATTGGCACAATTGGAATGCAATAAAACGATTTTCTCATCATTCAGTTTTGATAATGTATTTGACCAAATTAAGCAAGGACGCCGTCTGAAAAAAGATGATCAAATTGCAGGCCATATACCTTTTGTAATGGCAGGTGTAACTAATACGGGAGTGGTGGGATATATTGCAAATCCGGTTGCCAGATTTCCAAAGAATTCAATTACTTTAGATATTTTTGGTAATGCGTTTTACCGTAATTATAATTACGGTGCCGGAGACGATACCGGCGTATACTGGAATAGTGAGCGTAATTTTTCAAAAGAGATTATGTTATTTTTGACTACTTCAATGCAAAAAGCAGTAGAAGGGCAATTCTCTTACGGTAAAAAATTACGCAGTTCGCAAAGCTTGAAAATTAAAATGCAGTTGCCCCAAAAACATAACTCCCCTGACTATGCTTATATGCAGACCTTGCTTTCTGCAGTACAATAGCTGGTGATTAAGGACGTGGTTCAATATGCCGATAAAAAAATCGCGGCAACCCAATCCGTTATCCAGCAAAACAATCAAGAATCACGCTGATAAGGCCGTCTGAAAAGGAAAAAATATGACGACCGACAATACATTAATCCTCTACACCACTTCAGACGGCCTATCCCAATTTGTTTTACGCGAATTGGGCAATCAGCTTTGGCTGACGCAGTTGGAAATAGCGGAACTGTATCAAACCAGCAAGCAGAATATCAGCAAGCATATCTCCGCTGTTTTAGCAGAAGGCGAATTGTTGGAAGTGGCAACTGTCAACTTTCAGTTGACAGTTCAAATCGAAGGGGGGCGAGAAGTAAGCCGCGAAATCGCCCATTATTCCCTGCCGATGATTATCGCCATCGGCTATCGTGTGCGCTCTTCGCGCGGTACACAGTTCCGCCAATGGGCAACGCGTACTTTGGGCGAGTATCTGCAAAAAGGTTTTGTACTGGATGACGAGCGCCTGAAAAATCCGCCGGTGGGTACCTTGCCTGCACCGGATCATTTTGATGAATTGCTGGAGCGCATTCGTGATATCCGCGCCAGTGAAAAGCGGGTGTATTTACGTGTGCGTGAGATTTTTGCGCTGGCTGCGGATTATCAACTCAGCTTTAAAGAAACCACGCAATTTTTTAAAACCATTCAAAACAAACTGCATTTTGCAGCGACCGAGCATACTGCTGCGGAGCTGGTTTATCGGCGTGCGGATGCTTCCAAACCGTTAATGGGTTTAACGCATACAACAGATGGCGTAGTTCGTAAAAAAGATATTAAAACGGCCAAAAATTATTTAAACGAAAAAGAAATCAGCCAGTTAAACCGCATCGTCACCATGTGGCTGGATTTTGCCGAAGATCAGGCACAGAGAAAAAAGCAAGTATTTTTAAAGGATTGGACTGAAAAGTTGGATCAATTTTTAGCGTTTAATGAGCGCGAAGTGCTGCAAGGTGCAGGTAAAATCAGCAAAAAACAGGCCGATGCTAAAGCAGAAGCCGAATACGAACGCTATATGGCTGCACAGCGTCAAATCAAAGAACAGCAGGGTGAGGACGATATTACCGAATTATTGCGCTTAAAAGTTAAGCTTGAAAAATAACTGAACTCAGCTTGAAATTAACTATTTTTAGATTTAGTTATTTCTCAAATAAAGAACTAATCATGTCAAAAAAAGCACCTGAATTTTCAGGTGCTTTTTTTGATAGCTAAATAATGTGAGAGAAAATCAGCTACCCATCAATTTCAAACGTTGGCCTGGAGTCACTGTGCGGGTATTGCGGTTCCAACGGCGGATATCATTGATGTCCACATTGAAGCGGCTTGCAATGGTGTTCAAAGTATCACCTTTACGCACAGTATAAGAAACATTACGGACGGCATTACGTTGGGTTGATGCCGCAGTAACTTTCAGCACCTGGCCTTTACGGATGCTGTTACCTTTGATGTTATTTACCGTGATCAAATCAGCAACACTGAGATTGTAGCGTTGGGAAATATTAAATAACGTATCCCCTGCTTCTACGCGGTGAGTATTATTTGCCAGTTTCGCAGCGGCATTGGCACGAGCCAATCGGGTTTCAGTGCGTTGCTGTTGTTTTGCACGGCTGACAACAATTCGGTCGGTACGGGCTTTAGTAGCCGATTCCGCTTCAAATTGTGCCAAACTGTTTTTCACACTTTCAGCAGCATTTAAGCGTTGTTGTGCAGCATCATCCACTAAAGCAAGTAAAGGATCTTCCGCCTCTGAAGATGCTTGAGAACGGCTTGGCAAGGTGATGTTATTTTCGGCTACATCAACAGGCTCGTCCGAAGGAGCCGGTTTTTCAGGAGCAGGTGTGGCCGATGTTTGGGTGGGCAACGGCAAAGGCTCTGCTACGGCAACCTGAATAGCATCTGCTGGCAATGAATTTTCTGCAATCAGAGAAGCTGCAATTGAAATGGAAGCGGGAGATGCTGAAACTTCAGCAGTTTCTTTAACCGGCTCTGATTTAGCTGCCAAGATGGTAATCGGCGAAGAATTAGATTCTACTTGTTTACTGTCAGAAATACCGTTAATTTGCTGAACGGTCACTACATTAATTTCGTAGCGTTCGGGAAGTTGAATGTTTGTAGCTTGCGCAACCTGTAAGATTTCAGAAGTATGAACCTCTTTTTTGCTTGGTTGGGTTAATGCAGCAATATTGATGGCTGAATCAATAGCGGCTTTGCCTGTGAACTTGCGGTCGGTTGAGTCATTATCCCAAGCAAGCTGAATATCATTTCTAATGCTTCGATAGTTCTTCTCGAAAGTAGAAGTAGCATGAGCAGGTAAAAGAAGTTTACGGTTTTCTTTGGGGACAAATACAGAGCCATTAAACGCCGGGTTCAAAGCTAAGAATTCACTCTCGCTGATGTTGGCCATTTTGGCGATTGAATTTGTGTCAAGCGGCTTGTCCAGTGCAACTGCTTTAAAGTAAGGTTTATTTTCAATTTCACTCAACCCCATACCAAAGGCTTGGGGATTATTGACGATATTTCTTACAGCCAGCAATTTGGGAACATAATTGCGAGTTTCGGCAGGCATGCGAAGATTTTCGTAAACCGGGTTTAAACCTTGCGCACGGGCACGTTTGATTGCTCTACTTACGTTACCTTCACCCCAGTTATATGCGGCTAAAGCGAGCGACCAGTCACCAAACATGCCGTGGAGATATTGAAGATAATTTAATGCTGCGTTGGTAGCGGCATAAACATCATGACGTCCATCGTATTGAGAAGTTCTCTCCAAACCGAAATGGCGACCGGTAGCAGGCATAAACTGCCATAAACCAGAAGCGCCAACATGAGATTTGGCTTTGGTAACAAACGCGCTTTCAATAAAGGGAAGTAAAGCGATTTCCGCAGGCATATTGCGTTTTTTAACTTCATTGGCAATATGATACATATAAGGTTTGCTGCGGTTGATGGTGCGGTCGAAATAAGCTCGACCTGCAGAAAATTTGCTTTCATGGCGGCGAACCAATTCAGAATTAACTTCGGTCATGCGGAAATCTTTACGCATGACATTCCATAAGCTGCCTGAAGAAATATTTTTTTGCTCTTGGTCGAGTAGTGATGAGTTCAAACGCATCATCGCCATACCTGTTTGAGTAGAAGGTGCCGCATGAGTATAAGCAGCACCCGAAACTGCCGATACGCCGGTTACGGCTAAGGCTATTGATTTCAGTTTCGCCATAGTCTCAAATAATTCTAAATGGTTAATTTATAATGGGGGAGATGTTAATATTTTGAAAGAATACAGTCAAGAAGATATTGTAAAATATTTGAAACAATTTATATATTTACATGATAAATCATATTGGTCGGGAATATTTTTGAAGGTATATTCAAAACTTATTTTTGACTGTTTGGCAAGAGGTGCTGCAGATGGAATATGAGAAATTATTACACTGGTTCACAGATACTGAAATGGGGATTTACACATCGTCCTTAGAACGACATTTCTTCGAGCACATCTCAAGCTCTACTTTTTTAGGTAAATCCGTTCAATTCGGAATGGAAGAATGGTTGATGCCGTCTGAAAAATGCATATGCGTAGGTAGAGATATTCACATGCATTCGATGGCATGGCCTTGGGAACGGGGATCTTTAGATTTAATAGTCATGCCTCATACATTAGATAACAGTTTATCGACACCGTATATTCTTACAGAAGCTTTTCGCGCTTTATCTCCGGAAGGACAGTTGGTTTTGACCGGTTTCAATCCTTATTCCTTATGGCGTTTCCGTAATTGGTTTAATGGCAAATATTTGCCGGAAGCGCACTATTGCCATGCTCTTTCTGATTTGAAAAACCAACTTTCTAAAGCCGGATTTCAAATAGAACAGGGGCGATTTATGGTATATCTGCCTCCGGTGCAAACAAAGAATGCCATCAAATTATTCCATTTTATGGAAAACGCCGGAAACAGATGGTGGCCTCATGCGGCAGCCGTATATGGCTTAGTAGCAAGAAAACGGATAGCCAATATACGGATTTCGGGAGAATGGACTACAACCGAAGAAAACGACATGGAGATTGTTCTCGGCACCGCAAAAGTTGAGCCTTAGTTTGGAATCGGCAATTGGTAATTGCCATCTTAACTAATCGCAGTACACCGCCCTAGAAGTCAGCATACACACCAAAGTGTAATTAATTGTGAATTTCAGTAATAAAAAATATAAAATTTAAAAATTATTTACATTTTGTAAAAATTATTGTTATAATAACCACAGAAACAACATGTAACAAAGGCATTTACAATTATAAAAATGAAAGGTGTTTTATGATGGATTCTATACTCACTTTTTCTTTTGTTATCTTCTGTGCATTATTGTTGATCGTTATCAATCGGAAATTATTAAAAGGGAAAAAACAATATATTCATGCTTTCGCCAATATCCATGACCAGCTCAAATGCCGCCATGACATTATTCCAAACTTGGTAGATGCTTCAAAAATTTATCTGAAAAGGGATGAAGCTGCATTGTCTGCAGTATCCTCCGCTAGATTGCGCGCGCAAGCGGTTTTATCGGCGGCATCTGCCAATCTTGATGAAAGTTCGGTTTCTTCTTTAGGGGCGGTTGAAACTGAATTAAATGAGGCTTTATCCAATTTACAATCTGCCATTCAAACTTATCCCGAATTAAAAAAAGACAAGTTGATATCGGATTTAATTGATATTTTAGACTGCACAGAAAATCGTGTAGCTTACGCTAAACACAATTACAATAATTCTGCACGTTCATATAATGCGATGCGGCAATCATTTCCGGCCAATATTTTTGCAAGCCTTCTCGGACATAGCAGGAATGCCGCTTTATTGACTTTCGATGAGCATGCTGCAGTACGCATCACATCAAGAATTTTGCTGTGATTTATGAAGTCTATCGTCTGTAAATCAATAAAAAGCATCTTCCCTTCTCTCTGTGAAAAACCACTGAAGAATCCCCTACACATTCTAAATATCATAGGATGTGTAGGGGATTCTTCAGTGGTTTTGAAGTTATACAATGGTTCGATACTTCCATCGGGCTTTGCACAAAAGCAAAAACGACAACGAATGCAGTTAAGTTGATTGATGCTATATTATGTTAGAATGAATGGCTTGAAACCAAGCAAAAATCTTTGTTTTGCTTGGTTAAATATATATTTTCAGACGGAAACCTTTGCCCCTATCTATCTGCGGCGTATTTCTGCGTTGTGCGCTGCCCGCCCGCTTGTCTATTGTGTGAGCTTGTCTATTGTGTGATATGTCTGCGCCGGCTGTGCTGCTACTTTTTGGATCGCATCCGCATTTAGGATTTTGCAAAGATTTCAAACTTTATTATTTTTTAATTATTACAAATGATTATCATGAGTGCTATAAAAGAGTATGTCCGCAATACCGCAACATCTGCAAAACAGGCTTTCTACGAGCTGGCCGGCGCATCTACCGCACAAAAAAATTCTGCTTTGCTGCGTTTGGCAGAATTACTCAAACAGCATCAAGAAACTATTATTGCCGCTAATATTCAAGATATGAAGCAAGCTGAAGCCAAAGGTTTGGATTTTGCTTTGCTTGACCGTTTGAAACTAAGCAGCCAAACAATAGACGGCATGTGTGAAGGGTTGCTCCAGATTGCCGCTTTACCTGATCCCGTTGGCGAAATGGACGAATTCCGTATCCGCCCCAACGGCCTGCAAATCGGTAAAATGCGGGTGCCTTTGGGAGTGATAGGCATCATTTATGAATCCCGGCCAAATGTAACCGTAGATGCTGCTGCCTTGTGTTTAAAATCGGGTAATGCCTGTGTGTTGCGTGGAGGCAGTGAGGCATTTAACAGCAATATGGCCATTTCAAAATTGATTTCGCAAGCATTGGCGGAAAACGGTTTACCTACTGCCGCCGTATGTTTTATTGAAAATACCGACAGAGAGAGCGTAGGCGCCATGTTGCAGGCTCCCGACTTGATTGATGTGATTATCCCCCGGGGCGGTAAATCTTTGGTTGCGCGTATAAGTGCCGAGGCCAGAGTGCCTGTAATCAAACATCTCGACGGCATTTGCCATGTATATATTGACCAAGCTGCGGATACGCAAAAGGCCGTAGATATCGCTTTTAACGCCAAAACTTCGCGTTACGGCACTTGCAATACGATGGAAACATTGTTGATACACCAAGCGCGTGCGGTAGAAATCTTGCCGCTGTTGGCCGAGAAATATGCCGAAAAAGGTGTAGAACTTCGCGGCTGCCAGCGGACTTTGAATATACTGAGCAATATCAAAACCGCCACGGAAGAAGATTGGGACACCGAATATCTTGCGCCTGTGTTGTCAGTAAAAGTTGTAGATAATATTGCGGAGGCCGTTCAGCACATCAACCTGCACGGCAGTCATCATACCGACAGTATCGTTACAGAATCTTATACCGATGCACAATGGTTCTTGAGAATGGTGGACAGTGCCAGCGTGATGGTAAACGCCAGCACCCGGTTTGCCGACGGCTTTGAATATGGCTTGGGTGCGGAAATAGGCATTTCTACCGATAAAATCCATGTGCGTGGGCCGGTTGGATTACATGGCCTTACCGGGCAGAAATGGGTAGTGCTTGGTAATGGTCAAGTACGTCATTAGAAGGCATTTGTATAATCGCTTCCTAATTTAGATGAGCTTTGCATTTATTAGGTATTCTCTTGCATAAGCACGTCATTGAATAATCAGAACATATATTCTAGCGTATAGAAGTAAACGCTTTTTAAATCAGAAGGCCGTCTGAAAAATATTTTTCAGACGGCCTCTTTCACAACTAACCTGTACTTAACCTTTCAGCACGGCTTTTACGGTATTAACCACATTATCAACGGTGAAACCGAATTCTTTAAACAGCAGTTCCGCCGGAGCCGATTCGCCGAAGCGGTCGAGGCCGACTACGGCACCGTTCAGGCCGACGTATTTGTACCAACCGTCGGTAACGCCTGCTTCAACGGCGATGCGCGGCAGGTTTTGCGGCAGTACGCTGTTGCGGTAGGCGGCATCTTGCCGGTCGAATACGTTGGTTGACGGCATGGAAACGACGTTTACGGCAATGCCTTGTTCGGCTAATGCTTTTTGTGCATTCAGAGCCAACTCGACTTCGGAACCGGTGGCGATTACCACGGCTTGGGCTTGGCCGTTTTCGGCTTCGCTGATGATATAGCCGCCGCGTTTAATGTTATCCAACTGTGCTTGGTTGCGCGGGATAAACGGCAGGTTTTGGCGGCTGAAAATCAGGCAGCTCGGATGGTCGGCCGCTTTGGCGGCTTCTGCCCATGCTACCAGTGATTCGGCGGTGTCGCACGGCCGCCATACGGCCATGTTGGGAATCAGGCGCAGGGTGGCGGTTTGCTCGACGGGTTGGTGGGTGGGACCGTCTTCGCCTAGGCCGATGGAGTCGTGGGTGAACACGAAGATCGGATTGATTTTCATCAGCGAGGCCATGCGCAGGGCGTTGCGGGCGTATTCGCTGAACATCAGGAAGGTTGCGCCGAAGGGTTTTACGCCGCCGTGCAGGGTCATGCCGTTCATGACGGCGGCCATGCCGAATTCGCGCACGCCGTAGTGGATATAGTTGCCGCCGTTTGCGGCGGTTACGGCTTTGCTTGCCGACCAATCGGTAAGGTTCGACGGGGTGAGATCGGCGGAACCGCCTACAAATTCGGGCAATACTTTGGCCAGGATTTCAATGCTGTTTTGGCTGGCTTTGCGGGTGGCGATTTTTTCGGCTTTGTCGCACACTTCTTTTAAGGCCGTCTGAACATAGGCATCGAAGTTTTCCGGCAGTTTGTTATCCATGCGGCGCACGAATTCGGCGGCTTCGGCAGGGAATTTTTCTTGATAACGGGCGAATTTTTCGTTCCATTCGGCTTCGAGTTTCGCACCTTTTTCTTTGGCGCTCCACGCGGCGTAAACGTCTTGCGGGATTTCAAACGGGTCGTGGTTCCAGCCCAAATGTTTGCGGGTGGCTTCGATTTCTTCGGCTCCCAACGGTGCGCCGTGGGTTTTGTGGCTGCCTTCTTTGGTAGCCGCGCCTTTGCCGATTAAGGTTTTGCAGCAGATGATGGAAGGTTTGCCGGTTTCGGCTTTGGCCGCTTCGATGGCCGTCTGAATGGCGGCGGTGTCGTGGCCGTTTACGTTCGGCACCACATGCCAGCCGTAGCTTTCAAAGCGTTGCGGAATGTTTTCGGTAAACCAGCCGTCCACTTTGCCGTCGATGGAGATATTGTTGTCGTCGTAGAGCACAATCAGTTTGCCCAAGCCCAAAGTGCCGGCCAGCGAGCAGGCTTCGTGCGACACGCCTTCCATCAGGCAGCCGTCGCCCAAGAACACATAAGTGTGGTGGTCGACGATATCGAGGCCGTCTTTATTGAATTCGGCGGCGAGGATTTTTTCGGCCAGTGCCATGCCGACTGCGTTGGCAATGCCTTGCCCCAACGGGCCGGTGGTGGTTTCCACGCCGTCGGTGTAGCCGTATTCGGGATGGCCGGGGGTTTTGCTGTGCAGTTGGCGGAAGTTTTTCAGGTCTTCAATAGATACGTTGTAGCCGGTAAGGTGCAGCAGGCTGTAAAGAATCATCGATGCGTGGCCGTTGGAAAGGACGAAACGGTCGCGGTTGTAGAATTTGGGGTTGGCGGGGTTGTGGTTTAAAAATTTCGTCCACAGCACTTCGGCCATTTCAGCCATGCCCATCGGTGCACCGGGGTGGCCGGAATTGGCTTTTTGAACTGCGTCGGCGGAAAGAAAACGGATGGCATTTGCCAGTTGAGAAGCCATTTGGATACCTTTTCGAGTTTAGGGTAAAAACGTTTGGATTATCGCCCGATTTGCAAGGTGTTTCAAGGCGGTTTCAGACGGCCTGAGCCTTTGCAAAATCCTTGGATGCGAATGTTAACGGATTGACTATATCGCCGCAGTAAACGCAAAAATGTGCGCAGACAAGCGGTTTGAAAGGTTTCGGTTCCGCTTATTTCGGGCATGTTTCCCAAAGCGGGCGCCTTTAGCAACCGCAGCCAAAAACGCAAGCAGGTATCTTGCGCTTTCCATATCTTGTACAATCTTTACTCTTTTTTCAGACGGCCCGATCTGATGCAGCTTACCCATCCTCCGCTTTCGCTTACGGTGTTACACACCTTACACTCGCTCGACATCCGCACACTCGCCGATTTGCACGCCCACGGTTCGGTTGAAACCTTTTTGCTGTTAAAAGCGGCCGGATTAACCATTACCCGCAGCACCTTATGGCAGCTTGAAGCCATGATACGCGGTATTTCTGCTCAAAAGCTGCAGCCGTCTGAAAAAGCTGCGTTACTGGAAAAGTTGAAACAACACCCGCCTGTAAATGTTTTTCCGCCGTTAACCGAAATGGAACGTTTTATGCGGGAAGCTTTGGTACAGGCCGAACAATCAGCTTTGCTGGGGGAGATTCCCGTCGGAGCGGTAGTTGTGCATCAAAACCGAATCATTGCCGCCGCACACAATACCTGCATTACCGGCTGCAACATCAGCCAGCACGCCGAAATCAATGCTTTGGCCGCTGCGGGAAAAGCCTTAAACAATTACCGCTTGGACGGCTGCGACGTTTATATTACGCTGGAGCCTTGCAACATGTGCGCCAGCGCCTTGATTCAGGCCAGAGTGCAACGCGTGATATACGGCGCAAAAGAGCCGAAAACAGGTGCAGCGGGCAGCGTAACCGATTTATTTTCAGATATCCGCCTAAACCGCCATACCTCAATCAAAGGCGGCATTTTGGCGGATGAATGCAGCGACATGTTAAAACGGTTTTTCAGTAATCGGCGTTAATAAGAAAAAGAAAGCAGAAAAGTGTTCACTTTTCCGCAACGGTTCTTAATCTTTGTTTTCTCCCACACAGATATTCTGATGCTTTGATAAGCATTTTTCTTCCAATCATTTGGCTCAAAAATCCATGCCTTCTTGCGGATTTCAAAAACTTATTGAGCGGCAATAGCAGCCGTACTCTGCGCATCTTCATCCGTCATTCAATCTTCACGCGCTTTAATCTCAAGGCATTACCCAACACCGACACCGAACTCATCGCCATCGCCGCGCCCGCGATAATCGGGTTCAAAAAGCCGAATGCCGCCAGCGGTATGCCCAAGGTGTTGTAGATAAAGGCGAAAAACAGGTTTTGTTTGATGTTTTTCAAAGTGGCGCGGGAAATCAGCAGGGCATCGACCATTTGGTTGACGGAATGCTGCATCAGTGTGGCGGAGGCGGTGTGTTCGGCAACGTCTGCGCCGTCTTTCATGGCAAAGCTCACGTTGGCGGCGGCGAGCGCGGGGGCGTCGTTGATGCCGTCGCCGACCATGGCAACCACCTTGCCGGCGTTTTTCAATTTTTGCACTTCGGCGGCTTTGTCGCGCGGACTCATATTGCCGTAGGCGTGGGCGATGCCGAGCTGCCCGGCGATGTAGCCGACCACGTTTTGGTTGTCGCCGCTCATGATGTAAACGTCGATGCCGTGGTTTTTCAGACGGTCTACGGCTTCCTGCGTGTCGGTTTTGAGTGCGTCGGCTAGGGCGAATGCGCCGACGGGTTGGTCGTTGACCGACACGGCCACGATGGTGGCGATGCGCCATACGGAATCAAGGTTGTCGGGCAGCACGAGATTGCAGTAATCGGGTTTGCCCACTTTCACTAAGCCTGCGCCGTCAATCTCGGCGGAAATGCCTGCGCCGACGGCGGTTTGTGCGTTTCGGGCTTCGGGAATGTCTATGCCGCGCGACAAGGCCGTCTGAACAATAGCAGCGGCCAGCGGATGGGTGGCGTTTTGCTCGACGGCGGCGGCAAGGCGGTAGAGTTCGTTTTCGTCTATCGCGGCGGTTTTTTCAGACGGCCTCAACCACAACGCCGCTACCTGCGGTTTGCCTTGCGTGAGCGTGCCGGTTTTGTCCAACACCACCGCGTTCACATGGGCCGCTTCTTCCATGGCGGCGGCATCTTTAAACCAAATGCCGTGTTTCACCGCTTTGCCCATGCCGACCATCATTGCGGCGGGCGTGGCCAAACCGAGCGCGCACGGGCAGGCGATCACCAGCACGGCCACTGCGTTCATCAACGCAGTCACCCAATCTGCCTTCACATACCATGTAATCAAAAAAGTTAACACGGCAATTCCGACCACTACAGGCACAAACACGCCCGCTACTTTGTCGGCAATGCGCGCAATCGGCGCTTTGCTGCCTTGCGCTTCTGACAAAGCCGCCATCATGTCGCCAAGCAGGGTTTGGCTGCCGAGCTGTTCGGCGCGGTAAACCACGCTGCCGTCGGTCATCACCGCGCCTGCCAGCACTTTGCTGCCTGCGGTTTTGGCTTCGGGGTTGGATTCGCCGGTGAGATGGCTTTCGTCGGCCCAGCCGTTGCCGCTTTCCACCCTGCCGTCCGCCGCGATGCGTTCGCCGTGGTTGGCGCGGATTAAATCGCCGATCTGTACTTGGTCGAGCGGTGTTTCCTGCCATTGCCCGCCGCGCTGCACGTTAACCCGCTGCGGCGTGAGCCTCAACAACAATCCCAAACTGTTAAGGCTGTTTTTCTTGGCGCGGTGTTCGAGAAATTTGCCCAAGCTTACAAAGCCCACCACCATCACGCCCGCTTCAAAATACACATGCGCCATATCGCCGTGATGTGCGTGCGGGTGGAAAAACAGCATAAATACCGAGTAGAGATAAATCGCCGCCGTACCTACCGTTACCAGCACGTCCATATTCGCCAACCCGCCCCTGATGCTCGCCCACGCGCTTTTATAGAAAGGAATAGCCAGCCAAAGCTGCACGATACTCGCCAGCACAAACTGCCACATCGGCGGCATCATCCAATCGTGCCGCCCGATCATCATGCCCGCCATGCCGAACAAAAACGGCACGTTAATCGCCAGCAGCAGCCACAGCCGCCAGCCGATATGCGGTTCGGCTTCGATTCGCGGCAGAGCGTCGGTTTTCAGCACGGCCTTAAAGCCTGCTTTTTCAATGATATGAATCAGCGTATCGGCATCGGTGCGGCCGTCGTCAAACACGACCTGCGCTTCTTCACCGGCAAAATTCACCGAGGCCGTCTGAACAAAGTCTTTTTTGTTTAACACTTTTTCGATACGGCTGGCACAGGCTTGGCAGGTCATGCCGTCGATTTGGAAACGGGCTTTTTGTTGCATGGTTTCAGCCTTTCAGATTCAAAAACAAGCAGTCGCGGTTTTCAGACGGCCTAAATCGGATTTTGCGGATAACGTTTGGCAATCTGCTGCAAACTCAACTGCACCACCCAACCGACGCCGAACGCAAACAACAGCGTGCCCAATCCCACCACGCCGCCGAGCAGCCAGCCGATCAGACATACCGAACTTTCAATCATCGTGCGCACCACACCCACGCGCCAGCCGGTTTTTTGGCACAAGCCAATCATCAGGCCGTCGCGCGGGCCTGCACCCAAATAACAAGTCAGATAGAGAGACGAAGCAATGCCGATCACCACCACGCCGCCCACACATTGCAGCAGCCGCCAACCCAAAGCGGCAGGCGGAGACACCCACTGCACAAACACGCCCAACACCGCCGCAATCAGCACCATATTCAATACCGTGCCCAGCCCCGGCCGTTGGCGCAAAGGCAGCCACAGCATCAATACCGCCGCGCTGATTAAAAATGTTACCGTGCCGATATCGAGGCCGCTTTGCACCACAATACCTTGCGCCAATACCGTCCACGGCGTAGAACCCAAAGCAGCGTTTACCAGCATGCCCTCGCCCACGCCGAACAAAACCAGCGCAAAGCACAGCATCGCCAAAGATTGCGGCCGCAAAGACCACCACGCGGGCGCAGACCACGGCGTTTTCGGCAAAATACGTCGGGCTTGAGCCATAAAAACTACCTTTGCGCTTTATTGGGACAAAGAAGCGTCAAAGCCCGCATCTTCAATGGCTTCAACCAATTCGGCCGTTTGTACTCTAGACGGATCAAATGTAATTTTTGCAGAGGCAGAGGCCAAATCCACTTCGGCTTTTTCCACGCCGTTCAACGCTTCCAGCACTTTGGTAACGCTTTTTACGCAGCCGCCGCAGGTCATGCCGCCGACGTTGATATTGATGGTTTCCATGATTTTTCCTTTCGTAAACAATATGGGGTTATTTGCCATAACGGTGTTAATATAAACCTTTACCCACAGTTAAGGTCAAGCCTTATGAACATCAGCGAAGCCGCCCGCCAAACCGGTTTGTCTGCCAAACAAATCCGCGATTACGAAAAACACGGCCTGCTCGCCCCTGCCCCCCGCACCGAAAGCGGCTACCGCCGTTATGAAGAAAACGATTTGAAGCGTTTGAAATTCATCCGCCATGCCAGAGAGGTCGGCTTTTCGCTGCAACAAACCGCAGAGCTGCTCAAGCTGCAAGACAACCCCGAACGCAACAGCCGCGAAGTCAAAGCCATCACCGCCCGCCATATTGCCGCATTAAACGCACAAATCGTTACCTTGCAGCAGATGGTGGCCGAGCTTCAATCACTGCACGACACCTGTAAAGGCGACGACTGCCCGGAATGTTCGATTTTGGAAGGGCTGGGCAAATAACCGCCGCCCAAGGGTATCGTGCCTGCAAAACGGTAATGTAAGCCGTCTTTGCCCAATCCCTACATTCTCTAACACAAATCCTGCTTGTATTCCCCTCAAATAACGCCATATCAGCGCAGCCACATCAATGAAAGGACGCACATGAACTTCAACAACCTCTTAAACCAAGTTTTAAACACCGTACAAAAAGGCAGCAGCCATGCCGGTAGAAACAGCAGCCTGCTCGGAAAAATCGGCGGCGGCGCTGCCGTAACCGGTTTGGCTTCTATGCTGTTAAAAAGAAAAAGCTCTAAAAAACTGCTGAATGCAGGTTCGATGGCCGCATTGGGTATGCTCGCCTACCATGCTTACCAAAGCTGGCAACGCAACAACCAAAACGCCAACGGCAACAATCCGGCGCAACCTGTGCTGAACCAAGCTTCATTCGAGCCTACCGGCCAAGCAGCCGAAGATGCGGGACGGGTGATTCTGCGCACCATGATTGCCGCTGCCGCCGCAGACGGTGTGATCGAAGACGAAGAGCGCAACCTGATTCAGTCTGAAAGCGGAAATGATCCCGAAACAGCCCGATGGGTCGAGTCTCAAATAAACAGCCCCGCATCGGCCGCAGACATTGCCCGCGATATCGGAAACAACCCCGCGCTGGCCGCCGAAGCCTACTTGGCCGCCCGCATGGTGTGCGGCGAGCTTTCACGCAAAGAAATCGTGTTTCTTTCCCAACTGTCGCAAGCACTCAAACTGGACGACAAACTGGTTGAAGCCTTAGAACAGCAGGCAGGGTTTTAAGCATTTGATGTGATTAAACTTGCAATTGCACCAGCGTGCATGCCAATACATCGAGGCCGTCTGAAAATATTTTTCAGACGGCCTCGATGCAAAAGATAAACAACACTATATAGTCAATAGTCAATCAATTTAAAAACAGTATATTCGTCATGCTCGGGCTTTGCCCAAGTATGTCTTAAATTGGCTGAAACTCAAGATACTCGGGTCAAGCCCGAGCATAACGGTTTTGTTATTAAAATTAAGCAGCTTAACTCTAATGCAATAGTTCAAAACCATTGCTGATTTTGCAAGACATCAACCCCTAATCGTCATGCGCTTTTTCCGCCCGACGAATCAATTCTTCCACCAACTCGGGCACGCCTTCGCAAGCTTTTTTAGGCAAAATTTCCACCGGAGCGCCTGCATGCTGCGGATTCGGGTCAACCAAAAAACATTCTGCTTCGGGCGGAGCAAAATTCAATAAAGATGCGGCAGGATAAACCTGCAAAGACGTGCCCACCACCATCACTATATCCGCATCGCGCATTTCTTCCACCGCTTGCGGAAACAGCTGCACTTCTTCGCCGAACCATACGATATGCGGTCGTAAAGGCCGGCCTCGGCTGTCGGTGTCGTTTATAGTCAAATCGCCCGTCCAAGCCAATACTTCGCTTTCATCAACACAGCTGCGTACTTTGTTCAATTCGCCGTGCAGATGCAATACACGGCTGCTGCCTGCCCGTTCGTGCAGATCATCCACGTTTTGGGTAATGATATGCACGCGGTAATGCCGCTCCAAGCGTACCAATGATTCGTGCGCGGCATTCGGTTCTGCGGCATTGGCCTGCCTGCGCCGCATGTTGTAGAACGACAATACCGTTTGCGGATCGCGTTCAAAGGCTTGGGGCGTACACACTTCGCTGACTTTATAACCTTCCCACAAGCCGCCTGCGTCGCGAAATGTTTTTAATCCGCTCTCGGCACTTATGCCTGCGCCCGTTAACACCACACATTTTTTCATCATTGCCTTCTTTCGTGAAATGGGAGCTGTTTACGCCCGGGTTGAAATACACTCTGCCGATTGTAAGCACTTTGCTTAATGAAAGTATCGGAACCTGTTCGACGTTTCAGGCCGTCTGATTCAGACGGCCTGATGTTTATAGCAAACCTTCTATCGGCAACACCGAAAGTATCTTAACCGTTATCCGCTTCCAAAAGCCGGCTTCGGGCTCTTTTGAAGATACCGTGCCGTCTTCGGGGTCTTGCCATTGCAGCTTGTTGTTCGGATTCAGTGTAACTTTGTAAGCATAGGCAGGTGTGGTTTGTTGCAGTTTGCCCTGCATGGTTTTTGCCAAATCCGGGTTTTCGATCACAACGCCCATTTCTGTGTTGAGTCTGGCCGAACGCGGGTCGAGATTGAACGAACCGATAAACACCCTTTGTTTATCGACAATAAAATTTTTGGCATGCAAACTCGTTGACGAACTACCCGTCAAACCGCGGTCTTTGCTCTTGGGCACCGCATGGTTGGCTTTCAATTCGTACAATTCGACGCCTGCTTTAATCAATGGTTTGCGGTAGCGGGCATACCCGGAATGCACGGCGGCTACGTCTGTGGCCTGAAGCGAATTGGTCAACACCGTTACCTTAACACCCTGCCGCACCAAATCAGCAATCGCCTCGGTGCCTTCTTTGGTCGGCACAAAATAGGGAGAAACCAGATAAATTTCCTGTTCGGGCGAGCCTAGGGCTTCGTCGATTTTTTCGCTGATCTGCGGTTTGTTGCGGTCACGGTTCAGCCCTTTGGAAGGGTCGTCGCTTACGAGCTTGGTTTTAACGTAACGCCATTCCAGCTGATTGTTTTTAATGGCTTCAAAAAGCTTGGACTGCTCCAAGTCATGCCGGTATCCGGCCAGAATCCTGTTTTTGTCGTCGTCGCCTATCTCAAGAGCTTTCCAACCTTTGTCGATATTGGCACGACGCACGATGCGTTCGAGCGGATAAGCCGAATCGCTTGCCCAATAACGGTCGAAATCTTCGGAAACTTCCGAAACCACCCTTCCTGTGGCCAAAATATCCAAATCGGCAAACGCGGTGTCGGCACTGATGTTGAAATATTCGTCGCCGATATTGCGTCCGCCGAGAATGGTAGCGTGGTTATCGGCAGTCAATGTTTTATTGTGCATGCGCCGGTTGAGACGGGGAAAGTCGGTCAGATAACCGAGCGCGCGCCATTTGCGGTTGAGAAAAGGGTTGAACAAGCGGATTTCGATATTGGGATGGCTGTTGAGTGCAGCCAACACGTTATCCAAACCGTTTGTGTTGTTGTCGTCGAGCAGCAGCCGCACCCGCACGCCGCGCACGGCGGCTCTGTGCAGCATGTTGAACAGGATTTTGCCGGAAACGTCGTTGTGCCAAATGTAGTATTGCAAATCGAGGGTGTGGTCGGCCGAATCGATCAATGTGGCGCGGGCAACGAAGGCATCGTGGGCATCGTCGAGAATATAAATACCCGAAGTATCCTCTGCCCAATCTTGATTGCTTTTGGCTGTGGATTTGAGAGCGGCAGTCAACCGTTTGGAAGCCGGTACGTCGAGATATCGGCTTTCGGTGCGGTTTTCAAGCGACGGCAGGCTCAAACAGCCCGAGAGAAAAAATGTCAGCATGAAGCAGATAGTGTAATGTCTCATGTATGGATATCAATTGTTCAGACGGCCTTACCATACTGTTAAAAGAAACGGGCGGCGGTATAAAGTTCAACCTGCGCCGCTGCTTGCGGCGCGGCGGCGTATAACAAGCCGTCTGAAAAAGTTAAAACCAGCGGGGATTGTACCTGCATTTTTATGCAGTCGGCCTGCATCCGCCTGAGCGGTGCGATCATGCAATATAAGGCCGGTAGCCGTTCAATCGGTATAGAGCATCTGGCAGCAAACGCCGATTGCGCACAGTCGCAACCCAACCCTTGCAGCTGCACCCCGCCCGCGATTGTACGCCATGATTCCGTTGCAAAAAAGCAAACCTATGAAAAAGCTGTCAAACATCATCTCAAACAGTAGCGCCCGCAACTACACCTTGCTCGGCAGTTTCCCCACGCCGAAAATGCCACTCAAACCAACGCGATGGTTTATAATTCCGCTCCGTTCAACACAGTTTCCAACCGCTACGCCAACCGTTTTCCATAACAACCATGAATAAACACAATCCCATCCTTCCTCCCGCCAACCTCGGCATTCTCGGCGGCGGCCAGCTTGGCCGTATGTTTGCCGTTGCCGCCAAAACCATGGGCTACCGGGTTACCGTGCTCGACCCCGATCCCAACGCACCGGCCGCCGACTTTGCCGACCGCCATTTGTGCGCCGCTTTCGACGACGAAGCAGCCTTAAACGAGTTGTCCAAATGCGCCGCCGTTACCACCGAATTTGAAAACGTCAACGCCGACGCCATGCGCTTTCTGGCCCAACACACCGTAGTCTCGCCCGGCGGCGACTGCGTGGCCATCGCACAAAACCGCATTCAGGAAAAAGCATGGATTCAAAAAGCCGGCCTGCAAACCGCGCCTTATCAGGCCGTCTGTAAACCTGAAGATATTACCGAAGCCAGCGCCGCGTTTCTGCCCGGCATTCTCAAAACCGCCACATTAGGCTACGACGGCAAAGGCCAAATCCGTGTCAAAACCTTGAGCGAACTCAAAACCGCATTTGCCGAACACGGCGGCGTAGATTGCGTATTGGAAAAAATGGTGGACTTACGCGGCGAAATTTCCGTGATCGTATGCCGTCTGAACAGCGAGAACACACAAACCTTCAACCCCGCCGAAAACATCCACGAAAACGGCATTCTCGCCTACTCCATCGTCCCCGCCCGCTTAAGCGCAGACGTGCAGCAGCAAGCACGGCAAATGGCACGCCGCTTGGCCGACGAGCTGGATTACGTCGGCGTATTGGCGGTGGAAATGTTTGTGGTCGGCGACACCAACGAACTGATCGTCAACGAAATCGCCCCGCGCCCACACAACAGCGGCCACCACACCATCGATGCCTGCGCCGCCGACCAATTCCAACAGCAAGTACGCATCATGTGCGGCCTGCCGCCCGCCGATACCCGTTTATTGTCGAGCTGCTGCATGGCCAATATTTTGGGAGACGTTTGGGGCAAAAACGGTAGCGAACCCGATTGGCTGCCGCTGCAAAATCACCCGCGCGCGCACCTGCATCTATACGGCAAAAAATCCGCCCGCACCGGCAGAAAAATGGGGCATTTTACCGTGCTGGCCGACGATTCCGACGAAGCATTAAACACCGCTCGAACATTGCACAACGGTTTGTCTGCATAAATTCACAAACCGCCACAGGCCGTCTGAAACACTTGATTCAGACGGCCTGATTTCTTTCAATAAAAAACCTTCATACTCGGGCGTGACTGAAAACACCACGGCAATGAAATCTTCAAACAATGTCAATAAAAACGCCTTGTCTTAAAGCAGACAAGGCGTTTTTTCAGACGGCATCAAGCTTATTTATTCAGCTCTTTAGCCAGATACAGCCAAGTTTCAATCACGGTATCCGGATTCAGCGATACGGTTTCAATACCTTCTTCTACCAACCATTTCGCAAAATCAGGGTGGTCTGAAGGCCCTTGACCGCAAATGCCTACATATTTGTTGTGTTTACGGCAAGCCGAAATGGCCAAATGCAGCATCACTTTAACGGCAGGATTGCGCTCGTCGAACGTACCTGCGATCGGGCCGCCGCTGTCGCGGTCAACACCTAAGGTCAGTTGCGTCATATCGTTGGAGCCGATTGAGAAGCCGTCGAAATATTGCAGGAACTGCTCGGCCAGCAATGCGTTGCTGGGCAGCTCGCACATCATAATCAAACGCAAGCCGTTTTTGCCGCGCTCCAAGCCGTTTTCTTTCAGGGCTTTGATTACTGCTTCGGCTTCGTTGAGGGTGCGTACAAACGGAATCATGATTTCGACGTTGGTCAGGCCCATTTCGTCGCGAACGCGTTTCAGAGCTTGGCATTCCAAAGCAAAGCAGTCTTTGAAATCATCGGAAACATAACGCGCCGCACCACGGAAGCCCAACATCGGGTTTTCTTCGTGAGGCTCGTAAAGGTTGCCGCCCACGAGATTGGCGTATTCGTTTGATTTAAAATCCGACATGCGCACGATCACTTTGCGCGGATATACGGAAGCGGCCAAAGTGGCAACGCCTTCTGCGATTTTATCAACGTAAAATGCTACCGGAGAAGCATATCCTGCGATACGGTCGGAAATTTCATTTTGCAGTTCTGCATCTAAGCGGTCGAATTCCAACAAGGCTTTGGGGTGAATGCCGATTTGGCGGTTGATGATGAACTCCATACGCGCCAAACCAATGCCTTCGTTGGGCAGGCTGGAGAAGCTGAACGCCAATTCCGGGTTGCCCACGTTCATCATGATTTTTACCGGCGACTTGGGCATATTGTCCAAAGCCACATCGGTTACTTCCACATTCAGCAAACCGTCGTAAATCAAACCGGTATCTCCTTCGGCACACGATACGGTAACTTGCTGGCCGTCTGAAAGCACGGTGGTTGCATCTCCGCAACCGACAACGGCGGGAATACCCAACTCGCGGGCAATAATGGCTGCGTGGCAGGTACGTCCGCCGCGGTTGGTTACAATCGCCGACGCACGTTTCATTACCGGCTCCCAATCGGGGTCGGTCATATCGGTTACCAATACGTCGCCTGCCTGTACGCTTTCCATTTGCGAAGCATCTTTCACCAAGCGCACGACGCCCTGACCTACTTTCTGACCGATGGCACGGCCTTCGCACAATACTTTCTTGTCGCCGTTGATGCTGTAACGTCGCAAGCTGCGTGTGTTGTCTTCTTGCGATTTAACGGTTTCCGGACGCGCTTGCAGAATATAGAGTTTGCCGTCTGTGCCGTCGCGACCCCACTCGATATCCATGGGGCGGCCGTAATGCTCTTCGATAATCAAAGCATATTTGGCCAACTCGGTAATCTCTTCGTCGCTGATAGAGAAAGCTTTACGGTCTTCTTGAGGCACGTCGACAACCTGAACCGATTTACCGGCTTGCGCCTGCTCGGTAAAGGTCATTTTGATCAGTTTGGAACCCATGGTTTTGCGCAGAATAGCCGGACGGCCTGCTTTCAACGTAGGCTTGTGCACATAAAACTCGTCGGGGTTCACCGCACCTTGTACGACGGTTTCGCCCAAGCCGTAAGATGCGGTTACGAATACCACGTCTTCAAAGCCGGATTCGGTATCGATAGAGAACATTACGCCGGCGGCGCCGCTGTCTGAACGCACCATGCGCTGAACGCCGGCAGATAAAGCGACTACGTCGTGCGCAAAGCCTTTGTGCACACGGTAAGAGATGGCACGGTCGTTATATAAAGAAGCGAATACATGTTTCATCGCTTCTTTCACGTTTTCCAAACCGTTAATGTTCAGGAAGGTTTCTTGTTGGCCGGCAAAAGAGGCATCCGGCAGATCTTCTGCGGTAGCCGAAGAGCGAACCGCTACGGAAATTTTATCGGTACCCGCATCGGCAACCATCTTATCCCATGCGGTTTTAATATCGGCATCAAGCTGCTCGGGGAACGGCGTATCGAGAATCCATTGGCGGATTTCTTTACCCACGCGCGCCAACTCGGTAACGTCTTCCACATCCAGAGCCGCAAGTGCTGCAGAGATACGTTCGTTAAGGCCGTTGTGCGCCAAAAAAGCACGGTAAGCTTCTGCCGTAGTGGCGAAACCGCCGGGTACGCGCACACCTTTTTCAGTGAGCTGACTGATCATTTCGCCTAAAGAGGCGTTTTTACCGCCTACGCTTTCAACATCAGTCATGCGCAGGTTTTCAAACCAAATCACGTAATTTGCAGCCATTTTTAAATCCATTAAACAAGTTAAAAAAGAAATAAATCTCGCGGGGGTATTCTAACCACTCAAACCCGTAGTGTCATGTATTTTTATTGCCTGAGAATACACGCTGCCGTTTGAAAAATTGCGGGAAAAGGGCTGTGTAGTCAAATGAAAGAAATCATCACCACAAACCCGAAATCTTGTTAGCCCTTGTTAAACATAGGTTTTGATTTAAAACAATGCATTTTCAACAGACGCAAAAACCAAAACTATTGGCATTTTATTTCAATAAAAATATTTTCAAGACACAAAATGTGCGTTTAAATTTTTTTAATTTTGATTGTAGTGCAATGTAGTTAAACGGCGGGTATTGTTGCGCTCACTTCCGGTTTGACCCTATTTCCATGTTTCCGGAAAATGAAGGCTTGATGATGCAAACTCATTCGCATAACGATTTTCAGATGGCCTGCTGGAGCCGCTCTTGGTATGATATGGCCGTATTTTACAAAGGCAATCCGACAAATCGATCACTCACATAAAAAGGAACCGTAAATGGCTCGCCGTTCTGCTTTTTTTATTTCCGACCGCACAGGCATCACTTCTGAAAGCATGGGCGAAGCCCTGCTGGATCAATTTGAAGGAGTGAATTTCAAAAGAGCAACCTATCCTTTTGTCGATACCCCTGAAAAAGCCCGTGCCATGGTGCAAATCATCAATGCCGCCGCATCAGACAGCGGCCTGCGCCCCTTGGTATTTACCAGTATCATCAATGATGAAATCCGCACCATTATTAAAACCTGCCAAGGTTTGCACCTGAGCTTTTTCGATGCTTTCTTAGGCACAATCGAGCGCGAACTCGGCCTGAGGGCGCGGCACTCGGTGGGACGCACCCACGGCATCGGCGACACCGAGCGTTACGATGCGCGTATGGAAGCGGTTAACTTTTCACTCAATCACGACGACGGCATCAGCGGTAAAGATTTAAAAGATGCCGATGTGATTCTGATGGGGGTTTCCCGTTCAGGCAAAACCCCCACCTGCCTGTATCTCGCGCTCCAATACGGTATCCGCGCCGCCAATTATCCGCTCACCCCCGACGACTTGGAAAGCACCGATTTACCGCGCATGGTTAAACCCTACAAACACAAATTATTCGGTTTAACCATCCAACCCGAACGGCTGCAAGCCATCCGCCACGAGCGCCGGCCGGACTCAAACTATTCGCAACTCAATACCTGCCGCCGCGAAGTTGCCGACGCGCAAAGCATGTTCCGCACCCATTCCATTCCTTTTACCAACACCACAGACAAATCGGTAGAGGAATTGGCGGTGAGCATTATGCAGGCATGTCAGCTGAAACGCCGTTTTTAAACCCATGCTGCCTGCCTCCGGCCCGATTCCTGCCCGATAAAGTATTTTCAGACGGCCGCGGCAGGCAGCATTCTGGCGTATGTATGTTAGAATTAATTTTTTAACCGTTTCTATCAGGAAAACCCAAATGAACATGAAAAAATGGATAGCCGCCGCCGTTGCCTGCTCCGCTTTTGCTTTGAGCGCATGCGGCGGACAAACCGGAGAAAGCAAACAGGCTGCCGCAGACGAAAAAGTTTACCGCATTGCCACCAATGCAGAATTTGCCCCTTTTGAATCTATGGACAGCAGCAACCAAATTCAGGGTTTCGATATCGATTTGATGAACGCTATGGCTAAAGCGGGCAATTTCAAAGTGGAATACAAACACCAACCTTGGAACAGCCTTTTCCCCGGCTTGGCCAACGGCGATGTGGATATCTTGCTTTCAGCCATTACCATCAACGACGAACGCAAACAAACGATGGACTTTACCGATCCCTACTTCAAAATCACCCAAGTGATTTTGGTTCAAAAAGGCAAAGCCATTCAATCGGTTGAAGACCTGAAAAACAGCCAGAAAGTCGGCGTGGTAACCGGCCAAACGGGCGACCTTGCCGTTTCTAGAATTTTGGGTAAAGACAGCCCCAAAATCGCCCGTTTCGAGAGCCTGCCTCTTGTTATCAAAGAGTTGGAAAACGGCGGCTTGGATGCCGTAGTATCCGACAGCGCGGTTGTAAACAACTACATCAAAAACAACGGCAACAAAGGTTTCAATATGGTTGCACCGCGTGATTTTGAAGTAGAAAACTACGGTATGGCCGTGCGTAAAGGCGACACCGAAACCTTGAATATGCTGAACGATGCTTTGAAAAAAGTGCGCGAAAGCGGCGAATACGAAAAAGTGGAAAAACAATATTTCGCTCAACAATAAGCAAACTTGAGGCTCAGGCGTAAGCCCGCCTCAACCGAACCAGGCCTTTTCAGTTGGAAAGCAGCCGATTGAAAAGGCGTGGTTTTATATAGTCGATCAAAGGTTTCAGGCCGTCTGAACGCTGGTTCAGACGGCCTTTCGATAGCGATTGAACATTGAAAAAACAAGCGTTTTTCCGTATAATCCGCCGTTTTTTCAGGCCGTCTGAAACCCTTTGCCATACGAGAAGATATGTCCGAAATTTTAGAACAAGTGCGCCGCCGCCGCACCTTTGCGATTATTTCCCACCCCGATGCGGGTAAAACCACCTTAACCGAAAAACTGTTGCTGTTTTCCGGTGCGATTCAAAGCGCCGGTACGGTAAAAGGTAAAAAAACCGGCAAATTCGCCACTTCCGACTGGATGGAAATCGAGAAGCAGCGCGGCATTTCCGTTGCTTCTTCGGTGATGCAGTTCGAGTATAAAGACCACACCGTCAACCTGCTCGACACCCCCGGCCACCAAGACTTTTCGGAAGATACCTACCGTGTGCTTACCGCCGTCGACAGCGCGTTGATGGTGATTGATGCGGCCAAAGGTGTGGAAGCGCAAACCATCAAACTGTTGAATGTCTGCCGCTTGCGCAACACGCCCATCGTTACGTTTATGAACAAATACGACCGCGAAGTGCGCGATTCGCTCGAATTGCTCGACGAAGTGGAAAACATTCTCAAAATCCGCTGTGCGCCGGTTACTTGGCCGATCGGTATGGGCAAGAATTTCAAAGGTGTGTATCACATTCTCAATGATGAAATTTACCTGTTTGACGCGGGCGGTGAAAAACTGCCGCACGAATTTGAAATTATCGAAGGCATCGACAACCCGCGCCTAGACGAATTGTTCCCGCTGGAAATGGACAATCTGCGCGCCGAAATCGAATTGGTTCAGGCGGCATCGAATGAATTTGTGTTGGAAGAATTTTTGGCGGGCGAACTTACTCCCGTGTTTTTCGGCTCTGCCATCAACAATTTCGGCATTCAGGAAATTCTTAACTCGCTGATCGATTGGGCACCCGCTCCCAAAGGCCGCGATGCCACCGTGCGCGAAGTGATGCCGTCTGAAGAAAAATTTTCAGGCTTTGTCTTTAAAATCCAAGCCAATATGGATCCGAAACACCGCGACCGCATCGCCTTTTTGCGCGTTTGCTCCGGCAAATTCGAGCGCGGCATGAAAATCAAACATCTGCGCATCAACCGCGAAATTGCCGCCTCCAGCGTAGTTACGTTTATGTCGCACGACCGCGAATTGGTGGAAGAAGCTTTCGCCGGCGACATTATCGGTATTCCCAACCACGGCAATATCCAAATCGGCGACAGCTTTTCCGAGGGAGAGCAGCTGGCATTTACCGGCATTCCGTTTTTTGCGCCCGAACTGTTCCGTAGCGTCCGCATTAAAAATCCGCTTAAAATGAAGCAACTGCAAAAAGGCTTGCAGCAGCTGGGCGAAGAAGGTGCGGTGCAGGTGTTCAAACCGCACAACGGCGGCGATTTGATATTGGGTGCGGTAGGCGTTTTGCAGTTTGAAGTGGTTACTTCCCGATTGGCTGCCGAATACGGGGTAGAAGCGGTGTTCGACAACGCTAGCATTTGGTCGGCACGCTGGGTATCGTGCAACGATAAGAAAAAACTGGCCGAGTTTGAAAAAGCCAATGCCGTAAACCTTGCTATCGACGCGGGCGGCAATTTGGCTTATCTCGCACCCAACCGCGTGAATCTGAATCTTACCCAAGAACGCTGGCCAGATATTGTGTTCCACGAAACACGCGAACATTCGGTTAACTTAAATGCCTGACGTTCAGACGGCATAAGACCTGTGCCACCGAACGGTTTTTGCAAAGGTCTTTTCACTAAACTAACATCCTCTGCGCTTCAACCGCTCATCATGCGGCAGCACAGAGGATGTTTTTTAATACAACCAATCCGGCCTGTTATTTAGCCACTTTCAGTTGCTGCCACTGACGCACCATTTCCTTCAATGCTTCAGGCTCCAGCGGCACCATAATGAAGCTGTTGGCCAAATCCTCATCGCTCGGGAAAATCGAATTGTCGCTGCTGTATTCTTTTTCCATCAAGTCTCTCGCAGGCATCGACGATGGCGCATAAGTAACAAAGTTGCCGTTTTGCGCCGCCACTTCCGGCTCTAAAAAGTTGTTGATATAACGGTAGGCATTAAACACATTACGCGCATCTTTGGGAATCACAAACGAATCTACCCAAATGCCGACGCCTTCTTTCGGCATCATCACACGGACTTTTTCCTTACCGCCCGCTTCCGCCGCCCTGCGCTTGGCAATATTCAAATCGCCGCCGAAACCTACCGTTACGCAGGTATCTCCGCGCGCCAAAGCGTCAATAAAGCCGGAAGAAGTAAAACGTTTCACATTGGCACGGTTGGCTTTAAGCACATCCGTGGCCGCCTGAATATCTTCAAGCTTGCTGCTATTGGGATTTTTCCCCAGATAATTCAATACCATCGGATACATTTCCGCCGCACTGTTCAAATAACTGATACCGCATTTTTTCAGCTTGGCCGTGTATTCCGGGTTAAACACCAAATCCCATTGGTTATCGGGCAGCTTGTCCGTGCCCAAAGCGCGTTTAACCCGCTCCGTATTGATGGCAAAGGTATTCGTGCCCCAAAAAAACGGCACGGCGTATTCATTGCCGGGATCAACCTGCTTCATCAATTCCAAAAGTTTCGGGTTGATATGACGGTAGTTCGGAATCAGGCTTTTATCGAGCTTCTGATAAGCCCCTACCTTAATCTGACGGCTCACGAAAGCATTCGACGGCCCTACCACATCGTAACCGGATTTTCCCGTTAACACTTTCGATTCAAGCGTTTCATCACTTTCATACACATCGTAAGTAACCTTTACGCCAAACTGCTTTTCAAAATCCCTAACCGTTTTCGGATCAACATAATCCGACCAGTTATAGATTTTTAAAGCAGCCGTTTCGGGAAACCGGTTTTGCGGGGCAGCCACGGTTTCAGACGGCTTGGCCTGAACTTCGGCCTTTTCCGGCGTTTCTGAAGAACGCCCGCCGCAAGCAGCCAACAAAGAAAGGGAAAACACAAGAAAAGAAAGTTTCAGAGGCATTATCATTCCTTTAGGTAGTATTATTTTATTAGGGTAAAAACCATCATAAAGTTCCCGCCGTTAAAACAAACTTATCCCGGCAAACAGAGGTTTGCCCAAGTATAGGGCAGCGCACTGCTTTTGAGTAGGCGTAACATCAAATCTGCGGTAATATACGCAAGATTTTAATCCGATTTTTCAGACGGCCTCGAGCAAACCATCGGGCCGTCTGAAACCGTTTCAAACCTTAACTGTAAATATCATGAATACATCCGAACTCCGCCAAAAATTCCTCAAGTTCTTTGAAAGCAAAGGCCATCAAATCGTTCACTCGTCTTCACTCGTGCCGCACGACGACCCCACCCTGCTCTTCACCAACGCAGGCATGAACCAATTTAAAGACGTATTCTTAGGCTTCGACAAACGCCCCTACAACCGCGCCACCACCGCCCAAAAATGCGTACGGGCAGGCGGCAAACACAACGACCTCGAAAACGTAGGCTACACCGCCCGCCACCACACCTTTTTTGAAATGATGGGAAACTTTTCTTTCGGCGACTACTTCAAACGCGATGCCATCCATTTCGCTTGGGAATTTCTCACCGCTCCCGAATGGCTGAACCTGCCCAAAGAAAAACTCTTGGCCACCGTTTACGCCGAAGACGACGAAGCCTACAACATCTGGCTCAACGAAATCGGTATGCCGTCTGAAAAAATCATCCGCATCGGCGACAACAAAGGCAGCCGCTACGCCAGTGACAACTTCTGGCAAATGGGCGACACCGGCCCCTGCGGCCCCTGTTCCGAAATCTTCTACGACCACGGCGACCACATTTGGGGCGGCCCTCCGGGAAGCCCCGAAGAAGACGGCGACCGCTTTATCGAAATCTGGAACTGCGTATTCATGCAGTTCAACCGCGACGAACAAGGCAATATGAACCCGCTGCCCAAGCCTTCGGTAGATACCGGCATGGGCTTGGAACGCATGGCCGCCGTGATGCAGCATGTGAACAGCAACTACGAAATCGACTTGTTCCAAAACCTGCTCAAAGCCGCCGCCTGCGAAACCGGCACCGAATTCAGCATGGACGTACCCAGCCTGAAAGTGATTGCCGACCACATCCGCGCCTGCTCGTTTTTAATTGCCGACGGCGTGCTGCCGAGCAACGAAGGCCGCGGCTATGTGCTGCGCCGCATCATCCGCCGCGCCGTTCGCCACGGCTACAAACTCGGCCAAAAAGGCGCGTTCTTCCACAAACTCGTGCCCGATTTGGTGGCCGAAATGGGCGAAGCCTATCCCGAACTGAAAGAACGCCAAAGCCAAATCGAAGAAGCCTTGAAAAACGAAGAAACCCGCTTCGCCCAAACCCTCGAAACCGGCATGGCTTTGCTAGAAAATGCTCTTTCAGACGGCCGTAAAGTGCTGGACGGCGAAATCATCTTCAAACTCTACGACACCTACGGCTTCCCCTACGACCTTACCGCCGACATCTGCCGCGAGCGCGGTATCGACATGGACGAAGACGGCTTCAACCGCGAAATGGAAGCCCAGCGCGCCCGCGCCCGCGCCGCACAAAGCTTCAAAGCCGACACCCAAATCACCTACGACGGCCAAGATACCGAGTTCAAAGGCTATACCCAACGCCAAACCGAAGCCAAAGTATTGGCCTTATATAAAGGCAGCGAAGCCGTAACCGAACTGAACGAAGGCGAAAGCGGCATCGTTGTGCTCGACCAAACCCCTTTCTATGCCGAATCGGGCGGACAAGTGGGCGATGTCGGCCATATCGTTTCAGACGGCCTCAACTTCCGCGTGGAAGACACACAAAAAATCAAAGCCGCCGTTAACGGCCACTTCGGCAGCGTCGTAACAGGCCGTCTGAAAGTAGGCGACAGCGTCAGCGCACAAGTCGATAACGCCATCCGCGACGCCATCACCAAAAACCACAGCGTTACCCACCTGATGCACCAAGCCCTGCGCGACGTGCTCGGCACCCATGTCGAACAAAAAGGCTCGCTGCAAAACGCCGACATCACCCGCTTCGACATTTCCCATCCGCAAGGCATCACCGCCGAAGAAATCGCCGAAGTCGAACGCCGCGTCAACCACGCCATCATGCAAAACGTGCCCGTAGAAGTCAAAACCATGAGCATGGAAGAAGCCCAAAAAACCGGAGCCATGATGCTGTTCGGCGAAAAATACGGTGATTTCGTGCGCGTTGTTGTTATGGACGAATACTCCACCGAACTGTGCGGCGGCACCCACGTTACCCGCACCGGCGAAATCGGCTTCTTTAAAATCATTTCCGAAGGCGGCATCGCAGCAGGCATCCGCCGCGTCGAAGCCATCACCGGCCAAAACGCCCTGCAATGGGCGCAAAACCAAGAGCGGTTGATCAAAAACATCATCGCCGAAGTCAAAGCCCAAACCGAGCGCGACGTATTGGCCAAAATCCAAGCCAACGCCGCCCAAACCAAAGCGCTGGAAAAAGATTTGGCCAAAGCCAAAGCCGAGCTTGCCGTACACGCCGGAGCCAAACTTTTGGATAACGCCAAAGACGTAGGCGAAGCCAAACTCGTGGTGGCACAAATCGAAGCCGACGCAGCCGCCTTGCGCGAAATCGTTACCGACCTTACCGGTAAATCCGATAAAGCCATCGTACTGCTCGCCGCCGTAAACGACAGCAAAGTTTCCCTGTGCGCAGGCGTTTCCAAACCGTTAACCGCCAAAGTGAAAGCAGGCGACTTGGTGAAATTTGTCGCCGAGCAAGTAGGCGGCAAAGGCGGCGGCCGGCCGGATTTAGCGCAGGCCGGCGGTACGGATGCCGCTAAACTGCCCGATGCTTTAAATAGCGTGAACGATTGGGTTGGCGGAAAGCTGGCTTGAGATAAATCAATTTGTTGTTAATGACAATATTTTAACTTTTAGGAATTTTAAATATATGAAGATAATTAGAAATACTATGCCAATAGCTGATATTTATAATTTGATGAAAGCTAAAGAGTTAATAATTAATCGCCAATATCAGCGTTCTCAAGGATTATGGCCGAATAATGCAAGAGCCTATTTTATTGATAGTGTATTGAATGAATTTCCTTTTCCCAAAATTGTATTAAGACAAACGATTGATTTAAAATCAAAATCATCTCACAGAGAGATTATAGATGGTCAACAACGATTAACCACTATCTGTGATTTTATAGATAATAAATTCACTTTAACGTCAGTTAGTGAAAAATATAATGGCCAAACTTTTAAAGATTTGGAAGATGATATTAGAAGTAATTTCTTGGCTTATGAAATCTCAGTTGATAATATTATTTCTGCAACTGAAGAAGAAATTTTAGAAATTTTTCGTAGAATCAATTCATATACTTTACCACTAAACCCTCCTGAAAAACGACATGCTACTTATCAAGGAGAATTCAAATGGTTTATAGCAGGTTTAACTGAAGCTATTACTCCCTTTCTAAATGCAAATGAAATTCTTACTGTTAGACGTATAGCACGAATGGAAGATGCAGATTTGTTAACAGAGTGTTGTCAATTGATAATTGATGGCATTCAGGCAAGAAGTGACAAAAAACTAGATGATTTATATAAAAATTTTGATACAAGTTTTCCTGAAAAACAAAATATTGAAAATATAGTCATGGAGACATTTCATTTTTTGAAAAACAATATGCTAAGTGTTTTCACGGAATGTAAGGTGCAACCCTATCAATTTTATTCTTTAATGTCAGCTTTAATATTTAATAAATATGGACTACCTAATACAGAAAACATTTTTGATTTGAAACCAATAGGTAAATTTGTAGAAAATTTAAATGACTCAGTATATAAGATTATTGATTTATTCTCAAAAGCTGAAATGAAAGAAACTGGAGGAGAAAGTAACGATTTTGTAGAGGCATCAATGTCTACTACTCATGGTTTAAAAAATCGTACTACTAGATTTAAAGTGTTAGTTGAGGCATTAAGGATAAAAAATGCTTAATTTATACAAACAAAAACAAAGTTTTTGTAAGATGAATTATATTATTCAGAAAAAATTTTATCCCAACCTTAACAATACTTCCTCTAAGGAAAGTTTAATTTATTGTTCTGGTTTAATAAATACTATATGGAATAGATGGAATTATTTTTGGCGAAGTTATTGGATCGCTAATTCAATAGGTGGTATAGATTTATATAATCGCAGCATTGTACCTATAAAGAATAATTCAAGAAGGTATACAGATTTGCAAGCCTGTCATTATATTATTAAACATGTTATACAAGGTAGAAGGCATTTGTTTGGAGAAGAATTGTTAGGTAGCCACCAAGAAATTACATGGGGTGACCCCAATAAAATAGAAGAAATTGCATCAAAATTTTTAAATATTTCTACTATTTCTTCTTTTCATTCTGGTCAAATGAGTATAATTCTTAATTTATTGCCTTTGTATAAAATAGACATTATGCATTGCCAAAAGATTAGAAATGTTTATATGCACCTAACTAATGATAATATTAAAAATATTTTGATGCCTATTTCAAATTACTATAGTTTTTCTGATACAGCTAATAAGGATATACTTCATATTCTAAAAGCTATTCATATCCAAAATCATAAACCTTGTGTTTTGAATATATCACAGCAGATGACAGCTATGATTTTATCTATTTAACTTAAAATGCGCTTGCAAGTTAACTTAAAATGCGCTTGCAAGGGGCGGTGCTATATTTTATCCAAATGTTTTGAATTTGAGTTTTGACAGTTACTTGAATCCGAGTAACATGTATTTTCACTACATGTTTTATATTTTGAAATAACAACATAGACTCCATCACATGATAGATGGCCGTCTGAAAATGCTTTTTCAGACGGCCTTATCAAAAATCAAAACCGACGCGCTCCCCACTACCCAACACCTATTTCAAACCTGCCCAATCACCCTTACCTTTTCGCCGCTATTTGCCTTATCCCCGCTGGATGCTGTCGGCTTTTAAGGCTATAATCCGCTTTCAGACGGCCTGAGGCAATGCAGGCCGTCTGAAAACGTATCTAACCTGAGCCAAAGCCCGCCTGAAACCCTAACCATGCACATATATTCAGCTTGTGTGCATCATTAGTGTTTTAGTGGCTGCGGCTCTTCTTGAAAGGAACGAAATGTTCAACAAACACGTTAAATCTTTCCAATACGGCGAGCACACCGTAACCCTCGAAACCGGCGAAATCGCCCGTCAAGCCGCGGCGGCCGTGAAAGTTTCGATGGGCGACACCGTGGTTTTGGTGGCGGTTACCGCCAATAAAGACGTTAAAGAAGGCCAAGACTTTTTCCCCTTAACCGTTGATTATCTTGAGCGCACTTACGCTGCGGGTAAAATCCCCGGCGGTTTCTTCAAACGCGAAGGCAAGCAAAGCGAAAAAGAAATCCTCACCAGCCGCCTGATCGACCGCCCCATCCGCCCGCTGTTCCCCGAAGGTTTCTACCACGACATCCAAATCGTAGCGATGGTGGTTTCTGTTGACCCTGAAATCGATTCCGACATCCCCGCCATGATCGGTGCTTCTGCCGCACTGGTGTTGAGCGGCGTGCCGTTTGCCGGCCCGATCGGTGCCGCGCGCGTGGGTTATGTGAACAATGTTTATGTGTTGAACCCGACCAAAGCGCAACTGGCGAAATCGCAAATGGATTTGGTGGTTGCCGGTACGCAAAAAGCCGTGCTGATGGTGGAATCCGAAGCGCAAGAGCTGCCCGAGCACGTGATGTTGGGCGCGGTGGTGTACGGCCACGAGCAAATGCAGGCCGTGATTAATGCCATCAATGAATTTGCCGACGAAGTCAACCCCGAAGTTTGGGATTGGAAAGCGCCGGAAACCAACGAAGAATTGGTGGCCAAAGTTCGTGAAATTTCCGGCACCACGATTGCCGAAGCGTTCAAAATCCGCCAAAAACAAGCCCGTTCCGCCAAATTGGACGAAGCTTGGGCAGCCGTGAAAGACGCTTTGATTACCGAAGAAACCGACACGCTCACCGCCAACGAAATCAAAGGCATTTTCAAACAACTGGAAGCCGACGTGGTGCGCGGTCAGATTTTGGACGGCCAACCGCGTATCGACGGCCGCGACACCCGCACCGTGCGCCCGATCAACATCCAAACCGGCGTATTGCCGCGCACCCACGGTTCCGCCCTGTTTACCCGCGGCGAAACCCAAGCTTTGGCAGTAGCCACTTTGGGCACTCAGCGCGACGAGCAAATCATTGATGCTTTGAGCGGCGAATACACCGACCGCTTCATGCTGCACTACAACTTCCCGCCGTACTCTACCGGCGAAGTGGGCCGCATGGGTGCGCCGAAACGCCGCGAAATCGGCCACGGCCGTTTGGCCAAACGCGCGCTGGTTGCCGTGCTGCCTTCACCGGAAGAATTCAGCTACACCATGCGCGTGGTTTCCGAAATTACCGAGTCTAACGGTTCGTCTTCTATGGCTTCCGTGTGTGGCGGCTGTTTGAGCCTGCTGTCTGCCGGTGTGCCGCTGAAAGCACACGTTGCCGGTATCGCCATGGGCTTGATTTTGGAAAACAACAAATTCGCCGTATTGACCGATATTCTGGGCGACGAAGACCACTTGGGCGATATGGACTTCAAAGTGGCCGGCACCACCGAAGGCGTTACCGCACTGCAAATGGACATTAAGATTCAGGGCATTACCAAAGAAATCATGCAGATTGCTTTGGAGCAGGCCAAAGAGGCGCGTCTGCACATTTTGGCGCAGATGAAAGAAGCCGTTGAAGGCCCGCAAGAGCTGTCGCAACACGCTCCGCGCCTGTTTACCATGAAGATCAACCAAGACAAAATCCGCGATGTGATCGGCAAAGGCGGTGAAACCATCCGCAGCATCACTGCCGACACCGGCACCGAAATCAATATTGCCGAAGACGGCACGATTACCATTGCCGCCACCACTCAGGAAGCGGGCGATGCGGCGAAAAAACGCATCGAAGAAATCACCGCCGAAGTGGAAGTGGGCAAAGTGTACGACGGCACGGTATTGAAACTGCTTGATAACAACGTCGGCGCCATCGTTTCCGTGATTCCGGGTAAAGACGGCTTGGTACACATCAGCCAAATCGCCCACGAGCGCGTGAAAAACGTGAGCGACTACCTGCAAGTCGGCCAAAACGTGAAAGTGAAAGCGCTGGAAGTGGACGACCGCGGCCGTGTGCGCCTGTCGATGAAAGCCTTGATCGAAGCGCCTGAACGCGAGCCGCGCCAAGAGCAACCGGTAAGCGGCGAATAAGCGTTTAACTGCATAAAGGCCGTCTGAAAATCATTCAGACGGCCTTGTTTCCATCTATTTCTTTATTGAGGCCGTCTGAAAAAAACGGCAAAAGAGAACAATCATGCATACAGAATCCGTATTGGCCGTTTTGAAAACGCTGCAAAACCAAATCTGTGAAGCCTTGGAAGCGGAAGACGGCGAAGCCCGTTTCGTTGCCGACCAATGGCAAAGCAAACTCGGTATCGGCGAGAGCCGCGTATTGAAAAACGGTAAGGTATTCGAGCAGGCCGGTGTTAATTTTTCGCATGTGAAAGGCGATGCCATGCCCGCATCCGCCACCGCACACCGCCCCGAATTGGCGGGAGCACGCTTTGAAGCGATGGGCGTGTCGCTGGTTATCCATCCGAAAAACCCTTATGTGCCCACCAGCCATGCCAATGTGCGCTTTTTTATCGCCTATCCCGAAGGCAAAGAGCCGGTGTGGTGGTTCGGCGGCGGCTTTGATTTAACGCCGTTTTACCCGTTTGAAGCAGACATTCTGCACTGGCATCAAACCGCCGCCGCCGTGTGTGCGCCTTTCGGCGAAGATGTTTATCCGCACTACAAACAGTGGTGCGACGAGTATTTTTATCTCAAGCACCGCGGCGAAACGCGCGGCGTGGGCGGGCTGTTTTTCGACGACTTGAACCGCTGGGATTTCGATACCTGCCTGAATTTCATCCGCGCCGTCGGCGAAGGCTATATCGAAGCCTACCGCCCCATCGTTGCCCGCAGAAAAGCCGCAGCATACGGCGAGCGCGAACGCCAATTCCAACTTTACCGTCGCGGCCGCTATGTGGAATTTAATTTGGTATGGGACAGAGGCACGCTGTTCGGCCTGCAAAGCGGCGGGCGCACCGAAAGCATTTTGATGTCGATGCCGCCGCTGGTGCGCTTTGAATACGCCTACGAGCCGGAAGCGGGCACGCCCGAAGCGCGCTTGAACGAATTTCTGAAACCGCGCGATTGGTTGCAAGAATTGGCTTAAGGCGAATCCTTATAACGAGAGAGGCCGTCTGAAAAAAGATTTTCAGACGGCCTCAATGATATCTGCCTCAAACCGCTATATGCCCAACCAACCCGACACCACCGGCCAATAAAACAGACAAGCGATGGCACACACCGCCACTACGATACCGGCCGCATTGATGGTGCTGATTTTTTCTTTAAACGCCAACGCACCCACCAGCGTACCCAGCACAATCACACCGATGTTCATACCCGCAAACACCAGCGTAGGGTTGCTGCTCATCACCTGATGCGCCCGCACATAAGTAAAAATGTTGGCAAAATTCAAACAGCCCAACACCAAACCGCCCAACACGCCTGCCGCAGTCCATTTGGTGGATTTGGAAAACAGATAGGCAAACATCAACACCGCCGCCAAACAGAATGCAATCAACAAGTTGCCCGAAAAAGCCGTGCCGCTTTTCGCCACCTGTTTAAACAGAATATCAATCACACCATAGCCCGCCCACACGCCGAGCAGCAACAGCGCACCGGCGGCGAAGCCTGCCGATTTCTTACCGCCATCCGACTTCCACAGCAGGCAAAACAAAGCCGTAAACGCCAACGCCAAGCCGATCAAACGGCCTTGCGTCAATTGCTCGCCAAACAGCGTAAACGAGGCCGCCACCGGCAAAAACAGCGACAGCCGCTGCGCCGCGTCCGACTTCACAATACCCGTTTTATCTACCGCTCTGCCCATAATGATGAACACCACCGGCAGCAGCACGCCCAAAGCCGCAAACAGCCACCACGTCGGCAGATAAGCCTTCCAAGCATAAAGGTCGGGCTTGAGAAAATACATGCACAAAGCAATGGCCGCGATATAGTTCACCGCCACCGCCTGCTCGATATCGATCTTTTTAGAACGCGCTATCTTCAGCAAAACCGACACCGACACGCTGCACAGAATACTGATAATCAAATAAATCATAAGGAATACATCCACCCGTCAAAAAGCCGGAACCGCCCGCCGCCACCTGTAAAACCTATCGCAGCCGAACGCGTTTTCCGGCAGGTTCAAACCAACCGTCAGCCGCGGATTATACCTGCCGCCGCAAAAAAATGTCCTGCCGCAACAGCCTCAATCAAAGCCAAACCCAGCCGTCCTTGCCCGCCATCGCGCCCGCAAACCCAAGCATCACCGCATGTTACATCAAACGGCAACTCAGGCCGTCTGAAAAGCCAACCGCCAAAGCAAGCACATTTTCAGACGGCCTGCCAATCCGCTATAATTGCAGCTTTCATAAACCGTATCCTCCATACGCCATGTCTTTCAAACCGCTGCTGCTCTCAACCGCCCTACTCTGTTTTTCCGCCGCTGCTTTTGCCCAGCCCGAATCACCACCGGCTACGGCAGCCGAAGCCGCCGGTGACTTGAAAGACGTTCAACAAGCCATCAACGCGGCACAGGCCGATTTAAAGCAAAAACAGACCGCCCGCAAAAATGCCCGCGCCACGCTTGAGCGCACCCGCGCCGCCCTTGCCAAAGCCCAGCAAGAGCTTGCCGCCGTCAACAAGCAGCAAAACGACGCTTGGCAAAGGCTGCAAAAGCTGCAAAACGAATTAGGCCGTCTGAAAACCGAAGTAACCGGCACCAAAGCCCAGCTTGCCCGCCTGCTGTCCAGCCAATACAAAAACCGCCAGCCCAACGCCGTGGTGCTGTTTTTGAAAAACGCCGAGCCGGGCCAGAAAGCACGTTATCTGCAATACAGCCGCTACATTAACGAAGCGAACCAAAAAGTGATTCAAGATTTGGTACGCCAGCAGGGCGAGCTGCAAAAGCAGGAAGCCGCCATCGACGCCGAATTGGCACGGCTGAATAAAATCAAAGCCCAAAAACAAGCCGCGATGAGCAAACTCGGCCGCGCCAACACCGCCGCGCAACGCGAAAGCCGCCAGCTTACCGCCCAAATCGACAACCAAAACAAACGCATCGCCAACCTGCGTGAAAACGAACAGCAGCTCAACCGCCTCATTGCCGACATTGCCCGCCGCAATGCCGAAAAGCGCAGGCAGGAAGCCGCGGCGCGCAAAAAAGCCGCCGAAGAGCGTTTAGCCGCCGCTGAAAAAGCACGCAAAGCAAAAACCAAAACAGCCAAAGCGCAAAACAAAGCTGACAACAAAGCCAACAAGCGCGACAACAAACCTACTCAAACCGCGCGCGCGCCGCAAGCACCCCGCTCCACCCTCACCGCCGAAGACCGCGCCTTGCAAGCCCCGGCAGAGAATGCCGAACCGTCCGGCGGCTTCAGCCGTATGCACGGCCGTCTGAACCGTCCGGTAAGCGGCAGCATCAGCGGACGCTTCGGCCAACCGCGCCCCGGCGGCGGCACATGGAAAGGTGTGTTTTTCGCCACCGGCGGCGCGGCAGTGCAAAGCATCGCCCCCGGCATCGTCGCCCACGCCGGCTCGCTTGAAGGCTACGGCAATATGGTGGTCATCGACCACGGCAACGGCTATGTCAGCGTGTATTCAGGTTTGAGCGGCATTTCCGTCTCCGGCGGCAGCAGCGTCAGCGCAGGGCGAACCATCGGTACCAGCGGCAGCCTGCCTTCCGGCGAACAAGGTTTGTATTTCGAAATCCGCCGCAACGGCCAGCAGATGAACCCCTTATCGTGGATACGCTGACAAACCGGCTTTTGCCCGCACAAACCTTTTTCAGACGGCCTCAACCCAATGCTTTCATCACAGGTACAAAGGCCGTCTGAAAAATGAAAAGGCATACTGTGAAACATACCTGAAAGCCCGATCGGCAAAGCCATGACAAGCAAACTTTAAAGATATGGCACAGTCGTCATACTCGGGCTTGACCCGAGTATCTAGCGTTCCGATAAGCTCAAGAGATAACCCGATCAAACCAGAGCATGACGAAACCATGACAAAAACCGTTTATCTGTGCTATCTATCTGTTTCAAAATAGCACTTAAATCTTGTTTAACCTACCTGAATTAGTATTTTTTTACGCGGATAAGGTTGCCCGACGCCGATAAATCACATAAAGTTTCGCCATTATCCTAACAGGCCGTCTGAAAGCCTGATGCTTACAGAAGAAAGAGAAAGCAACAAGATGTCTAATTCCACTTTGAAAAAAGTCGCACTCTACACACTCGGCGCCCTCAGCGGCGTTGCCTTGAGCCTGAGCGTACAGAGTTACGCCGCGGGCGAAAAAAACAACGAAGCCCTACCCGTTCAATCCATCCGCACCATGGCGGAAGTTTACGGTCAAATCAAAGCCAACTATTATCAAAACAAATCAGACGAAGACCTCATCGAAGGCGCCATGAAAGGCATGGTAGCCGGTCTCGACCCCCATTCCGAATACATGACCAAAAAAGACTACGCCGACCTGAAAGAATCCACCAGCGGCGAATTCGGCGGTTTGGGTATGGAAGTCGGTGCCGAAGACGGTTTTGTGAAAGTCATTTCACCGATTGAAGACACACCTGCCGAACGCGCGGGCGTGAAAAGCGGCGATTTCATCGTTAAAATCAACGGCGTATCCACCCGCGGCATGACGGTTAACGAGGCCGTGAAAAAAATGCGCGGCAAACCCGGAACCGACATTGTGTTAACCCTGTCGCGCAAAGATGCCGCCAAACCGATTACGGTTAAAATCACCCGCGCCATCATTAAAGTGAAGAGCGTGCGCCACCACCTGCTCGAACCCGGCTACGGCTACATCCGTATCAGCCAGTTCCAAGAGCGCACCGTGCCCGCACTCAACGAATCGGCACAAGCGTTGGTAAAACAGAACAAAGGCGCACTCAAAGGCTTGGTGCTCGACCTGCGCGACGACCCCGGCGGCCTGCTTAACGGAGCGGTAGGCGTATCTGCCGCATTCCTGCCTGCCGATTCCACCGTGGTCAGCACCAAAGGCCGCGACGGCAAAGGCGGCATGAGCTTGAGAGCCGTTCCCGAAGACTACATGCTCTCTTCCGGCAAAGACCCGCTTTCCGGCCTGCCTGCCGAACTGAAAACCATCCCCGTAACCGTGCTGATCAACTCAGGTTCTGCATCGGCTTCCGAGATTGTGGCCGGTGCACTGCAAGACCACCGCCGCGCAGTGGTGGTGGGTACGCAAAGCTTCGGTAAAGGTTCGGTGCAATCGGTATTGCCGCTTTCCAACGGCAGCGCCATCAAGCTGACCACCTCTTTGTATTACACGCCCAAAGACCGCTCGATTCAGGCGCAAGGCATCGTGCCCGATGTGGAAGTGAAAGACAAAGACCGTTTATTTGAAAGCCGCGAAGCCGACCTGCTCGGCCATATCGGCAACCCGCTCGGCGGCGAAGAAGTGAACGGTAACGATTATGTGCCGTCTGAAAGCGCACGGGAAGCAACCGAAAGCAAAGGCAAAAAAGAAAAAGCGAAAGATGAAGACTTATCTTCGCGCCGCATTCCCAACCCCGCCAAAGACGATCAGTTGAGAAAAGCGCTGGAGCTGGTGAAATCTCCCGACCAATGGCAGAAATCGCTGGGCTTGGCGGCCAAAAAACCTGCGCCTAAAAAAGAAAACGGCGAAAGCAAATAAACCTTAAGCCACCCTCTCAGGCCGTCTGAATATTTTCAGACGGCCTCAATATTGAACGCATCCGAAACGGCTACGCAAACCGAATTCATTGCAAACCTGAAATCGTGCCGGATAAAAAACACGCTGAGACCTTTGCAAAACCCTCAGATGTGGATGCAGTTCAAGGCGTGGCAGCACAACGAGTGCAGACATATCATATTAGATAGGCAAACGAGCGGGCAGCGCACAACGCAGAAATGCGCCGTAGATGGGGGTTTTGCAAAGGTCTCAGGCTTCAAATCCGCTTAAAACGGGCATATACAGCCGATCAACTTAACTTTACCGCACATATTTGCACACAACCTGCCTGCCGCACACTCTGGAAATATCCGCTTCCGCCTTCATTTAGATTGTATACCTGATTTATTTTCCGACCGTTTACCGATATGACCGAACCACGCCGCACATCCTACCGTCAGAAACTCCCCAAACGCGAACAGATTTTCGCATCGCGCTGGAGCAAGCCTTTTGCGCCGCTGTTCGACAAACCTTATTTCTGGACACTCAACCGCCGCCAAGCCGCCGTATCGGTGGCGGTGGGAATGTTTTGCGGTTTGATGCCCGGCCCCACACAGATGATGAGCGCGCTGATTGTGGCCTACTTTCTCCGCACCAATCTGCCGGTTGCCGTATTCTCTACTCTCTACACCAACCCGCTCACCTACATGCCGCTTTACTACACCGCCTATAAAATCGGCTCACTGATTTTAGGCACCAACGGCGGCGACCTGACGTTCCCCTCGTGGAACAGCGGCAACTTTTTTTCAGAAGCCGCCGCTTGGCTTGCCGGCGCGGGCAAACCGCTGTTGGTCGGCGTTCCCGTTTTAGGTGCGGTATTATCCTTTGCCGGCTACTTCGCCGTATTGGGCATTTGGCGTTTACGCACCGCCAGACTTTGGCAGAAGCGCAAGGAAAGCCGTGAACAATAACCGCAAACGCCCGCTTACCCACGGGGAAATCGAAACCGCCCGCTTGGTGTTTTCAGACGGCATCGACTACTCCCGCGTTCACATTTCTCGCGGCATTCCGCTTATGCCCGCACTTAAAGTTGCCATGGTGCCGAACGGCAACATCTATTTTCCGCCCGATGACTGCCCTTGCGACTTTACCGAATCGCCGGAACATTACCGGGTATGGCTGATTCACGAGTTAACCCATGTTTGGCAATACCAGCTGGGCTACCGCACATGGCTGGGCGGTATGTTGCTCTCGACCAAAGGCGGTTACATCAACCGCAGCGCGTATGCCTATCCGCCGCCTGCCGAAGTGAAGGCATTTTCCGAGCTGAATATGGAACAGCAAGCCGATTTTGTTGCCCACTATTACGCTGCCCGCTACTTGAAATGGGCGGCCTACTTGCCTGACTTGCCCCATTATGAAAGGGTGCTGAAGCCCCTGCTCGAAAACCCGCACCGACGTTCATTGCTGCCTGCCTACGCCAATAAGCTGCCGTGGTTCGGCTTGGCAAAAGAACTTTCCACATCCATTGAAACCAAGTTTTCCAAACCGAAATAAGCTGTTGCAGCATTGAGTGGCAAATTAGGTATAAAATAAACCCTTGAGCCAACCGCAGCGCCATGATTGTGCCAACGGCTTTAAGGCCGTCTGAAACGCTTTAACGACAATGAATCCGAACGAAACCGACACCCTTTCCGCCCACGCCGACCTTGCCGCACCGCGCAGCAGTATTTCCGGCGCACCGAAACATGCCCTGCATCAAACCGTTTATTCTGCCGACAGCTTTTTCCAACACGATTACCTGCCGCAAGAAGGCATACCCGCCCTACGCCGCGCCGAAGCGCACGAAACCAACTGGCTGCATTTTGTGGGCATCAACGACGGCACGCTACTGAAAACCCTGCTCGCTCCCTACGGCATACACGATTTGGTGCTGGAAGATATTCTCAGCCGCCGCCAACGCCCGAAAATCGAAGACTACGGCCATTATGTGTTTATTGCCGGCCGCGTTTACCAATACACCTCTGGCAGGCTGCAATCCGATCAAGTGTATCTGATTGTGGGCGAGCAATTCGTGTTTACCTTCCAGCAGAAACCTTTGGGGCTGCTCAGCAGCATCCGCAGCCGGATGAACAACGCTCACGGCGACATCCGCAGCAAAAACGCCGCCTTCTTCGCCTACCGCATCATCGACCGTTTGATAGACGATTATTTCATCACGCTCGACCAATACGACCGCCGCGTAGAAAGCATAGACAAAACCCTGTTCAGCGCAGACAGCGGCAGCAGCGACCTGCTCGGCCGCATCCACAAACTCAAACGCGACGCCACCCGTCTGCGCCGCACCCTGCAAGCCCTGCGCGACGTGCTCTACCGCCTCACCCACGGCGACTTTGCCATTTTTAAAGGCGAACCGGTAATCTACCTGCGCGACGTGTACGACCACACCATGCAGCTTACCGAATCGCTCGACGCCTCGCGCGACACCGTATCGAGCATGATGGACGTGCATTTATCGTTCCAATCCAACCGCCTCAACCAGCAAATGCGCATGCTTACCGTGATTACCATTCTGTTTATGCCGCTCACCGTCATCACCGGCATTTACGGCATGAATTTTGAAAACATGCCCGAATTGCGCTGGCATTACGGCTACTACATGGTGCTCGGCCTGATGGCCTGCGTGATCATCGGCCTGCTCGTTTTCTTCTCGCGCAAAAAATGGCTGTAAACCTTTTCAGACGGCCTCAAACCCGACAGGCCGTCTGAAAACCGACTTTAACAGGCTTTGCTAAAACACCAATCTAAAAAACACATCAAAAGGACACCCAACCATGAGTTCAAACCACCCCGTAGAAATCCAACACGAACTGCAAATGTCGGTATTGATGATGCCCGACATGGCCAATTTCAGCGGCAACGTACACGGCGGCGACCTGCTCAAACTGCTCGACCAAGTTGCCTACGCCTGCGCCAGCCGTTACAGCGGCCACTACTGCGTAACCCTCTCCGTCGATAAAGTAACCTTTAAAGAACCCATTCATGTGGGCGAACTCGTTACCTTTTTCGCCAGCGTCAACCATGTCGGCCGCACTTCGATGGAAGTCGGCATCCGCGTTGAGGCCCAAAACATCCGCGAACGCACCGTGCGCCACACCAACAGCTGCTTTTTCACCATGGTTGCCGTAGAAAACGGCCGCCCCGTTGCCGTGCCGCCGCTCGAATTGAAAACCGAAGAACAGCGCTGCCGCTTCGAAGCCGCCGAACAACGCAAACAGCTCCGCCTGCAAGCCGATAATGTCGTCGGTTGCGCCGCTGCCGAAAAAGGCTGAAGCAACCGCCCTTGAACGCACAGCCGTCTGAAAGCCGTTCGGACGGCGGCAAACTGTATTAAAATAACGCACTTTCACACCCGATATTCCAACATGGCCAACCACCCCTACCGCCGCCTGCGCACTCAAAAAACCGAATTGCCCGAAGTGGGCATTTCCGAAACAGGCAACATCCGCTCGCTGCATCTGGGCAGCAGCACCGTACAAAGCTCCATGAATCTCGACCATCCGGCCGAACTGGTGCTTTCGTACAGCCGTGCCATGATGGGCTGGCTGCTGTTTACCGAACAGCCTCCCAAACACATTACCCAAATCGGCTTGGGCGGCGGCTCGTTTGCCCGTTGGATAGACGCCTATCTGCCCGAAACCCGCCAAACCGCCATAGACATCAACCCGCAGGTTATCAACATCGCCCGCAGCCTGTTTGAGCTGCCTTTTGAAGACGAACGGTTTGAAATCATTGAAGCCGACGGCGCCGAATACATCAAAACCCTGCGCGGCAGCACCGACGTGATTCTTACCGACGGTTTCGACGGCCACCAGATTATCGACGCCTTGGTAGAAGAACCTTTCTTCTGCGACTGCCGCCAAGCACTCTCGCCCAACGGCATTTTCGTTACCAACTGGTGGAGCGGCGACAGGCGTTACCAACGCTTTGTCGAACGCCTGCTCAACGTCTTTGAAGGGCGCGTTTTAGAACTGCCTGCCGAAAGCCACGGCAACGTTGCCGTAATGGCTTTTCAAAGCACGCCCAAAGAGCAGCGTCTCGACACCCTTAAAAAAAGAGCCGAAAAACTCAGCACGCAATACGGTCTCGATTTCAAACGCATGCTGTCCGATCTAAAGGCCGCCAACCACAACAACGGAAAACATTTTTACCTCTAACGCCCGGGCCGTCTGAACCACGCCCCGGCAGAAAGCAACATTATGACCTACTTCAACCGCCATCTATTCATCTGCACCAATGCCCGCCACGACACCTGCAAACAAAGCTGCAACGACAACGGCGAAGGCACCGCAGCCGTGGATTTTCTTAAAGGCAACGCCAAAAAAATGGGCTTGATCGGCCCCGGAAAATTACGCATCAGCAGCACAAGCTGCCTCGGCCGCTGCGAATCCGGCCCCGTAATGGTCATCTACCCCGAAGGCCGCTGGTACACTTATGTCGATGAAGAAGACTTAAAAGACATTCTCGAACAAGACCTTGCGGGTGGAGAAGCCGTCGAACGCCTGCTGGTTGACGAACCCGAATCCGAATAAACATTCCCGCCACAGGCCGTCTGAAACCTTTCAGACGGCCTCCCCGCAACCCTTTCCATCCCAATCCGATTATGCTGAAAATTGCCAACCAACACTTTATCGAAGGCCCTGCCGGCCGCTTGGAAACCATCTATCTGCCTCCGCAAGGCACGGAACGCGGCGTAGCCGTTATCAACCACCCCAACCCGCTGCAAGGCGGCACCAATACCAACAAAGTCATCCAAACCGCCGCCAAAGCCCTGAATAAATTAGGCTTCCACTGCTACCTGCCCAATCTGCGCGGCGTAGGCGGCAGCGACGGCGAACACGATTACGGCCGCGGCGAAACCGAAGACTGCATCGCCGTCATCGACTACGCCCACGCCCAACACCCCGAAGCCAAGCAGTTCGTACTCAGCGGCTTCTCGTTCGGCGGCTACGTTTCCCTCTTTGCCGCCCAACAACGCCAACCCGATCTACTGCTGCTGCTCGCCCCCGCCGTCAAACACTACAACCGCATGCCCGAGCCAAACGCTCCCGATATGGCCAAAACCCTATTGATACACGGCGAACAAGACGAAGTCATCGAGCTAGACAAAGCCTTGCGCTGGGCAGCGCCGCAAGACCTGCCCGTGGTCGTGCTGCCCGAATCCTCGCACTTCTTCCACGGCAAACTGATTCCCCTGCGCGACACCATTTTGCGCTTCGCCCCTTCCATACTCGACCGTGAAAACTAAAATTTTGCGTCGCCAGTCAGTTTGCGGAGCGGTATTTTGAGAGAAAATTCACAAATGCAACAATCACAGCAAATATCCAATGGTTATTTTGCAGGTATTTGATTGCGGAGTTCTCCCCGAATACCGCAACGCCGACTGACACCCCCAAAACCGTCCACCGCGGTTCGCAGCCCATATCCGCCGCGCTCACAATAATTATCATCGCAGATAAAGTATCCAACGGAACCATCCTGCTAAAAATCTATCCATGCAGAAGCATGGCTGAAACTTTTGCCACGGCAAACCTTTCAGCCCTTACCCCATCCTGCCGAAAGCGCACAAAACAATATTTTCAACAAAATATATAAATAACAATCAGATATGCGTTTTTAGGCAAAAATACCGCCAAGCGGAATATACAGTCATCGTAAAAAAATACCAAACAGCATTTTTATATCCTGTATAACCCCCATACCTCTATAATTCAGCCCCGCTAAAAAAAGGGCAAACCGACACCTTTACAAAACCCGCCCGATGTGGATGCTGTTTAAGGCGTAACAGCACAATTAAGTACAGGCATATTAAACAAACATATCAAAATAGATATGCATACGGTTAGCCGCCAACACGGAAATGCGCCTCCGTAAAGTTTACACAGGTGTCTCAAGCTTTCATTCAATGCCCTACTGCGAAGCGCAGCCGCGCACATTATCGACAGAAATGAGGATATTTCATGGCCAGCAAACCCCTTGTCCGCGCATTAACCATCGCAGGATCAGATTCCGGCGGCGGTGCCGGCATTCAGGCTGATTTAAAAACATTCGGTGCGCTCGGTGCATACGGAGCCAGCATCGTTACCGCCGTAACCGCCCAAAATACCCGAGGCGTGCAGGCCGTTCACGTTATCCCGCCCGAAATCATCGCCGCACAATGCGAATCGGTTTTTTCCGATATCCGCATCGATGCCGTCAAAATCGGTATGCTGCCCGATGTAGAATCCATCAAAACCGTTGCCGCCGCCCTGCGAAAATACAGCGGCGCATTTGTCGTGCTCGATCCCGTGTTGGTAGCCACATCGGGCGACCGGCTTTCCGTAGAAGACACCGTAGAAACACTTTGCAGCGAGCTTCTGCCGTTGGCCGACGTAATTACCCCCAATTTAGAAGAACTGGCCAAACTCACCGGCAACAGCCTCGCCAAAGACGAACAGGAAATGCTGGCACAAGGCAAACAATTAATGGAAAAAGGCGCGGCTGCGGCCCTTTTAAAAGGCGGCCATTGGGAAAACAGCAAAGAAGCCCGCGATTGGCTGCTTACCGAAGATTACGACCCCCAATGCTTCCGCAACAGCCGCATCGATACACCCAATACCCACGGCACAGGCTGCACCCTAGCCGCCGCCATCGCCGCCCTCCGCCCGCAACGCTCTAATTTAGGCACTGCCGTTGCCGCCGCCAAAAATTATCTGCACGGAGCCATCGAAGCCGGCGCCGGTTGGCGCGTGGGCAAAGGCGCAGGCCCTCTAGCCCATTTTTGGCGTCAATACCGCGACTAATCAGCCCAAATGCACACAGGCCGTCTGAAAACATTATTTCAGACGGCCTGAAACCTTTGCCAATGCCAACCATCTCAATTGTAAACAATCGGGCTTTATGCCAAAATCTGCCCTACCTTTACACCCAAATTTGCACATCCGAAGCAAAATCATTTGCCCAATGCAAGTCTATCCGCTTCAAAATACAAAGGAAATCCAAACATGTTCCAGCACGTTGCATTTTATCCCGGCGATCCGATTCTCAGCTTGGTCGAAACCTACAATAACGACCCCCGCGCCCACAAAGTCAATCTCGGAATCGGCATTTACTTTGATGAAAACGGCAAACTGCCTGTATTGGATTCCGTGCGCACAGCCGAAGAAAAACGCGCAGCCACAGCCCTGCCGCGCCCTTATCTGCCGATGGAAGGCCTAGATACCTTCCGCCGCGCCGTACAAAACCTGCTTTTCGGCACAAACAACCCCGCTTTGCAGGAAAACCGTATCGCCACCATCCAAACACTTGGCGGTTCCGGTGCCTTGAAAGTGGGTGCGGACTTTTTACACCGCTGGTTTCCTAAAGCCAAAGCCTATGTGAGCGACCCGACTTGGGACAACCACAAAAGTATTTTTGAAGGCGCGGGCTTTGAAGTCGGCACCTACCCGTATTACGACCCGGCTACCGGCGGCGTAAAATTTGAAGAGATGCTGGCGTTTTTATTAGGCTTGCCCGAAAACAGCGTTTTGATTCTGCACCCCTGCTGCCACAATCCCACCGGCGTGGATTTAACCGCCGCACAATGGGATGCGGTGCTGGAAATCGTGCAAACCCGCAAGCTGATTCCGTTTATGGATATTGCTTACCAAGGCTTCGGCGATGATTTGGACAGCGATGCCTACGCCATCCGCAAAGCCGTTCAGATGGGCTTGCCGCTGTTTGTAAGCAATTCGTTCTCCAAAAACATGTCGCTCTACGGCGAGCGTGTCGGCGGTTTGTCGGTGGTGTGCCCGAATGAAGAAGAAGCCGCATTGGTGTTCGGCCAATTAAAATTCAACGTGCGCCGCATATACTCCAGCCCGCCCGCACACGGCGGCTATGTGGCTGCCGACGTGATGAACACGCCGGAACTGTTTGCACAATGGCAAACCGAAGTGTGTGCCATGCGCGACCGCATCCGCGCCATGCGCCAAAAACTGTACGATGTATTAACAAACAAAGTGCCGGGTAAAAACTTCGATTACTTCATCACCCAACGCGGCATGTTCAGCTACACCGGTTTGACACCCGAACAGGTGCAGCGTTTACAAAATGAATTTGCCGTTTACCTCATCGGCTCCGGCCGTATGTGCGTGGCCGGGCTAAACGAATCGAATATCGATTATGTAGCCGACGCTTTTGCCGAAGTGCTGAAATTGAGTTAATCAACACGTTTTTAATACCAAGCAGTAAGCCGTAGAGAGAACAGTTAATAAAAAAACCGATTGCGTGAGCCGTTAAAGCGGCTTACACAATCGGTTTTTTTGAACTGAAGCCAAACGCCGCAGTAAAAGTTAATTGGATTGACCATATCATCCCAACCGGACAACTTACAGATATACGCCCTGCCCGACCACACCCTATCGTCCATTTCGGCAAACACCCCCTACCGGAAGGCATCGTTTGGAACAGTATCGCCTTACAAATCATGCCCCTGTCCACAATTGCCGACATACCCCAAGAGCAAAAATAATGCCCATCCATCAAATTCATGGACAGGCATACAAAAAACGGAAAGTGTAAACAACGCTAGAATTTCCTACATCTCAGCCTTACAGTCAGGAAAAGCAATCAGTTCTTTGTTTTATCAATTAATTTTTCTCCATATCTAGTAATTGTTTTGTAACCGTTGCAACTCTTCTTCTTCAAACCGAACATTTCCTCCATCTTCCCGTTGCAACAACCGCCATACCGTATCTTCACGGTATAACGGTTCACCATTTTCATCATATTGCGCGCTTACACGTCCGGCAGGCAAGCGCTCGCCTTGTTCTACCATGATTTCATGGCCGATAAAGTTATCTATGCCGTATTTCCCAGCGAATGGGGCGGTAGTTCCCTTGGGCAGCAGTAGAGGCAAACGGTTATCCCGTTCTTCGCTTTGTTTGATTCCGCGTTGCTCTCTGGCCCAATCGACCATATCTTTGGGATAGTAGAGATATTGGCGCAATTCGGTATCGTCGATGTCTTTCAGATAAGCCACCGCAGCGGACTCAAAGCTCCAGTAGCCGTAGTAGCCGCCCCATTCGGGGTCTTGGTCGAGGTGGCTGTCTATTATACCGTCGCCTCCTTGAATTTTTCGGTTTCCCTCATACCAGCCTGCGAGGTAGGCATTCAAATGTTTTAGGGTTTCTTTTTTGCTGTCGGCCATAATTGCCTGCAACAGGGGTTTGCGGAAGTTGAAGCCGCCGCGCGGGAATTTCTGCTTGGGGTCGAATTCCGTGGGAATGACCAGATTGATTAGTGCGCTGAATGCGGGGTCGTCCCAATCGGCAATCAGGTAGCACTCTCTGACGATATTCAGCCAGTCGGTGCGGTCGAACAGGATACACAGACCGATGGCGTTGGGCAGGTTTTCCGTTAAAGAAATGCCGTTGCCCCAAACGGACATGGTCCAGCCGTCGGCCAGCAGTTCGGGATCGTCTACGGGGTGTTTGGCATTGATGTCCAAACACAGCTGGCTGTATTCGACGGCCTGTTCGAAGCGTTGACGGACGGCTTCTATGGGATAGCCCACAGTATATTCAGTCATTACTAATAAATAAATAAATGCAGGTACTTGAGAGGGAGCATCATTTGGATAATTAGAAATACTATTAATGGCGAGCTCCACAACTTCTAAATTATCTTTGTAAGACCGTTTGAAAAATATTTCATCGAATAATCCTTGCCTATCTTTACTGAGGTCGTATTCGATTTTGATATTTGGGTATTCCATGGTTGACGTCCTTTCCTGTCTATTTGGTTTTGCCTTTGGCTTTATGCCGTTTTTCGGCGGTTTCCGCACTGTTCTTGGCTATTTGGATAACGCTGTTGATTTCACGCTCGTTACTTATATGTCTGGTTGGTTGATGGCTGCGGTGTCTGCTTTCGTCGTGCCCGTTTAACAGTGCATCGGCATGTTTCCAGCCGTCCGTTTCGGGTATTTGCAGAGCGGTAAAAATAATATGGCGACGGTATTTTAATTTCCATTTATGTGGAGGTAATGTGCCAAAATCTTTTTTTACCGAATCGGGCAATCGGGGCATCATTTTCTCCAAGCGTTGCTGAATCCACACATGATCCATCTGCACCACATGTTTTCCGTTTTCTTTAGCTGCCAACACCCCCATCATCTTTGCCAAATTCGATTGTTGTCCCATATGCGACATCGAAGCCTTTGCTTCCACTACTGCATACGGTTTTCCGCCGTTGGTTGCAGGATTAGCCTTCCAAAAACCGTCTATACCTATATCGTTACCTATCGGCTGTAACTTCTTCAATTTGCCTCTGTCATTCAATTTTCTGGCATCGGCACCTGCTTTCCATTTGCCGTTGGTGTATTCATCATGGCGTATCCAGTTGCCTTTACCCCAACCCAAAGTTTCAAGACAGTAGTAGTCGGCGATGTGCTCACCGACCCCACCGCCAAAAGAATTGGCGAGTTTGGGATACGCTGTTTGAATCCGCTCTTTCATTTTCCCCGCGCTGACTGTTTTAGTCGGTCGATCCTGACCGCTTTTCTCTTGGGCTTTCGGTGTGTTTTGTTGAGCTTTGGGTGTGTTTTTATCAGGAATCCGGTGCATGGCTGAATTATTGACCCGAGCCTTACTTTTTGTAATAGCACCTAAAACATGCGGTCGCAATAGTTGGATACAGCTGATTAGATTGCTTTCTAAAAAATCAAAACAAGTATTGATTGTACCCGACACGTCAAACCATCGGCCGAACACACTGTCTTTAGCCGATTTCAATGCGGCCTGTCTGCCTTGCTCGAGATAGCTTTTCAGACGGCCTGTATCAACCATTTGGTTCAATAGTGCTTCAGGGTTGAATGCAATAGGTTGTATTCCGTTTTTTTTGAGTTGTACATTCGCTTTTTCAATAATCAACGTGATGATTTCAAACATCAACGGTGCATAAACATCGGGATTGCGTATCAGTTGCTTAAACGTTGTTCGGACAGGGGCACCGGCACCCGGTATCAGGCAAATAGTACCTAATATCAATTCGACTTTAAGCGCGTTTTCCTCTTCTTTGTTCTTATAGTTTTTACGGTATAAATCCCAGCCTACCGAAGTAATGTCTTTAATACCCATAGCGATATTTAAGGGTGGAACAACGGCAACCATATCCACCAACAGCGATTGGATAGTTTTTTGTTCTTTTTCAGTCAAAGCCATCATATTACTCCGTGTAATCCAAATCCGTATCTAGGAAAGCTGAAAGTATTGCGTCCAAATCCGAGCCGGGTATATCCGCATCCATTTCTGCCAACTGTTGCCTGATGCCTTCTTCAGAATAATCCAGCCCAACATCAATTTCTGGTAGTTTCACTTCATCTTCCGAATAGCCGAAATACACTTCTGCTTCGCTGGCGTTGATATTTTTCAAAACTGCCTTGCCATCTTTATCCAGTTTTCCGCTATATTCCTGTCCGTTTGCCAATACAACCCTGTATGGCGCATTGCCTATCGGCATGAGGTTTGCATCATGGTAAAACAGCTCAAAATCATTTTTGTGCATGGAAAATTTAGCCATATCCATCGTCCATGAACTCGGCCCCATCACCTGAAACCCCGCACACTTCACCCACACCATCTTCGGGCAGCCCAGTTCGATATTGCCATCCTTAATCTTGATGTACGCCCCGCCGCTGGTGAGCAGGATTTCGTCTTTTGCCGCTACGGTCACTTTGCCGGCGCTGCTGGTAATGGTGGCGTCTTTGAGGGCATTGATCTGCATCTCGTCGTTCTGGGCCTGAATCTCCACCTTGCCCTGATTGGCCTGTAACTTCGCCCCGTTGCTCTGCGCGAACAGGTTGACGCTTCCGACCGCATGGGCGGTGAAGTTGCTGCCGGCGCTGATGTCGGTGTCGCCGCCGCTGATGTGGTGGATGTGTTGGCCGGCGGTGTGCAGCTGGCTTTGCGGGGTAGCGGTGG
>NZ_LGZA01000014.1:0-53927 GCF_001308005.1 Neisseria sp. 74A18 | reverse complement strand
ATTTAATGTTTTTATTTAATTTATATAAAATCAAATATTTTTCGATATTTTTATCCCAATATTTTTATCCGTGTACTTTAATTGCAACATTAATAATTTCTTATGAAATAATTATTTTTAATTGCAAATATTTATTTACATTTCTTTTCGATTCGACTTCGAAAAATAAATATTCGATTTAACAAAAAACGGAAAAACACATGGTATGTTTTTCCGTTTTTTTGCCTGACGGCAAACGTGAAAAGATAAAGTTTCTCTCTATTAATCAGACTCTTGCGTTTTACGGATTACCAAGGCCAAAGGTTCGGCGGTATATTTGCGGATCGTATCGGTATCGAGCTTGCCGCTGTTTTCGCCCCAAATGGCCAATGCCGCTCCCAAAATCTTATCGGTATTCTTTACCGCGTTATCACGGTTTTCTCCGTCCCATACGCCCAAGCTCCAACGCTTTTCAATATCTTTGCCGGCAAAATCTATATCGTGGCTGAAGTTGCGGTCTCGGGGAACGAGATAAAGATAATAAGAATTGTAGTTCAGCACCGAAAAGCCTTTTTCGATCAACTCAGGCATACTCATACGGATTGCCCTGCGTTTACGGGCGGTATCTCTGTCTTCGGGATTACCGTCGTAACTCCAATAAGTAATTTGGATATTGCGGTTTAAGCCGCCGGCCGTCGTTTTGATCAAGCCGTCGTTCCACATACGGGTTATCAGCCTTTTTTTGGCCAGATGCTCGGCCAAAGTATTGGCATAACGGATAAATTCATGATTGCTTTCGGGGCTGTAACCGAATTCGTCTCCACCTATATGAAAGTGCCTGCTGTTTTTACCGAAAGCACCGGCCACTTCATCAATCAAAGCCTTAACCAACCCGACGCTTTCCGGATTGTTGATATTGATTTCATCGGCGGCGCGCGGCGATTTCAAGGCATCGGTGCGGGTTTTGCCGTATTGATGTTCGAGTAATGAAAAAATGCCGCCCATGTGGTTCGGGCTGCCCACTTCAGGAACGATTTCGATTTTTTTCGCAGCCGCATAAGCGGTAATGTCGTTTAACTGCGCGAAACTCAAAAAAGGCTTGCCGGTTTTGGGGTTGACATATGTGCCGTCTGAACTGACTACGGCATCTTGCGCCCTCTGCCCCAGCAACTTACTTTCCAATGCGTAATTTTCATGGTCGGAGAAATGCAGATGAAGAAACGTACCGCCTGATTCGGCCAAATCGTCGATAAACGCTTTGATGGTATGAACAGGATAAAACCTTCTGGCAGTATCGAGCATCAAACCGCTCTGCTTGGGTGTACGGTGCTGATGCAGGCCCGCCGCAAAAAAAACATTCGAGGCTGCCGGAGCAAACAGCAGCCACAATGTCAACAAGACGATGCCGAGTAATAAATAAAGGGAAGGTTTTTTAAGCGTATTAGTTGGAACATAAAATTTATTTTTCATAAATATTTGAAGTGTATGTGTTATTTATATTTTAGGGCGAGATTCTAACCCAATTTCGGTTAATTTTTATTACTGTTGCGACATCTGACATAAAAATAAACAAGCTTGTTCCCGCTTCATGATGCCTGTTATGGTTTCCAGCATCTCCCGCCGGCAATACAAAAACAAAAACTCTTATAAAAAACAGTTTGTTAAAATGGATTTCTGGCTTAAAAAAACCGAATCCGTTATAATAACGCCGTTTCTACCTCTAAAAAATCAAGCAGGCCGTCTGAAAAGACGGCTTTCAGCAGGAGCTTCCGTAATGATGACACTTTACTCGGGCATTACCTGCCCGTTCAGCCAGCGTTGCCGCTTTGTTTTGTTTGAAAAAGGCATGGATTTTGAAATCAAAGATGTCGATGTATTCAACAAACCTGAAGACTTGGCCATTATGAACCCCTACAACCAAGTGCCGGTATTGGTTGAACGCGATTTGATTCTGCACGAATCCAACATCATCAACGAATATATCGACGAGCGTTTTCCCCATCCCCAATTAATGCCGGGCGACCCCGTTATGCGCGGCCGCGGCCGTTTGGTGCTGTTCCGCATGGAAAAAGAGCTGTTCAGCCATGTGCAGGTATTGGAAAACCCCGAAGCCAGCAGCAAAGAGCAAGCGAAAGCGCGTGAAGCGATTGCCCAAGGCCTGACCATGTTGGCACCTTCATTTACCAAAACCAAATACATCATGGGCGACGACTTCTCGATGATTGACGTGGCTTTGTCTCCGCTGTTATGGCGTTTGGACCACTACGACATCAAACTGGGCAAATCCGCCGCTCCGATTTTGAAATACGCCGAACGCATTTTCCAACGCGAAGCCTTTATCGAAGCCCTTACCCCGGCAGAGAAAGCCATGCGCCGCTGATAAAGGCCGTCTGAACATATCCGCTTTCGCAAAGGAAACCCGATGACCACCAGCACCAAACCCTATCTGCTCCGCGCACTGTACGAATGGTGCCTCGACAACAACCAAACGCCGCACATTGTGGCATGGGTAAACGAACACACGCGCGTGCCCATGCAGTATGTGCGTGAAAACGAAATCGTGTTGAACATCGGCACTACCGCCAGCCATAATCTGACGATAGACAACGATTGGGTGCATTTTTCCGCCCGATTTGCCGGTGTTTCCCACGAAATTTGGATTCCCGTCGGCCACATCATCAGCATTTTCTCGCGCGAAAGCGGAGAAGGCATGGGGTTTGAGGTCGAACCCTACCAAACCGAAAGCGAGAAAAAGGGGCAAGACCCGCTGCACCTGTTGGAAAAAGAGATCGAACGCAGCCGTGCGGAATCTTCCGACGATCACACGCCCGACGACGACGGCAACAAACCGAAAAAAGGCTTGAAGCTGGTGAAATAAAACCTGTCGTTTCCAAAGCGTTTGTTATCGCCATCAAAACCATGAGGCCGTCTGAAAAATGCCTTTCAGACGGCCTCATGGTTGAGATTCATCTCTCTAAAAGTCTGAGACCTTTGCAAAACCCCCATCTGCGGCGCATTTCTGCGTTGTGCGCTGCTCGCTCGTTTGCCTATCTATACGATATGTCTGCACTCGCTGTGCTGCTACGCCTTGAACTGCATCCACATCTGAGGGTTTTGCAAAGGTCTCAGTCTGCTCAAACTAAACACTCACTCCGGCTGCACGCGCAATCGCCAAACCCTCGTCCACACTCATATATACCGGATGTTCGGGGCGGCTGCGGCGCACAATGTCGCCTTCGCAAAACATCACCAACTCATCCACCGCCAGCTGCGACCACGTTTCGTTGCCGGTTAACGGCAGCGTGGCGATAACGGCCACTTTGTCGTTAGGCGTGGTAACTGCGGCAAAATCCACTTTAACATCATCATCAAGCAGATGCGCTTCGCCAAACGGTGCTTTGCGCACAATATAATGCAAGAGCGTGCTGGCATGAACAAACAGGCAATCGCCATTGGACATCATAAAATTAAACAAGCCGTAACGGCGGATTTCAGCCGTTAACTCGGCCACCGCAGCAAACAGAGTATCCGCATCCGGCTTGCGGTCGAAACGGCTGCGCAACTGCTCGAGAATATAACAAAACGCACGTTCCGAATCGGTGTTGCCCACCGCCTGATAAAACGCTCCGGCCGGCGGAAAATAATTTTTCAGATGGCCGTTGTGCGCAAACAGCCAATATTCGCCCCACATCTCGCGCATAAACGGGTGCGTGTTCGCCAGCGAAGTCTGCCCCTGCGTGGCTTTACGGATGTGTGCAATCACATTTTCCGACTTAATCTGATAAGCACGAATCAAATCGGCCACCGGCGAATGCGCGCTCGGTTTGTCGTCGTGAAACAGGCGCACCCCTTTTCCTTCAAAAAAACCGATGCCGAAACCGTCGGCATGATGGTCGGTCAAACCGCCGCGGCGGCGGAAGCCCTCAAACGAAAACACAATATCGGTGGGCGTGTTGCAATTCATGCCGAGAAGCTGGCACATAATATTTTTTGCCTTTGATGTTCAGAGAAGCCGTATTGTGCGCGAAATCCGCCGTTTTTAAAAGCCCGGCGGCACACACAAACAGGCCGCAACCGCCGCATTGGCAACGTTTTGATTTTAATCTGCGCGGGCTATTGACACATCCTTTATAATATCAATCCATTAAATATTTTTTCAGACGGCCCGAAGCCTTTCTTTAACGGGGCAAATATTCAAAGGCCGTCTGAAACCATACTCAGAGAACACCATGAAATTTATAGATGAAGCAAAAATCGAAGTAGTTGCCGGCAAAGGCGGTAACGGAGCCGTCAGCTTCCGCCGCGAAAAATTCGTACCGCGCGGCGGCCCCGACGGCGGCGACGGCGGCAAAGGCGGCAGCGTATTTGCCGTGGCCGACGAAAACGTCAACACCCTTGTCGAATACCGTTTCGTCAAACGCTACCAAGCCAAAAACGGCGAAAAAGGCCACGGTTCCGACCGCTACGGCAAAGGCGCGGACGATATCGAACTGCACATGCCCGTCGGCACGCTGATCCGCGACATCGACACTGACGAAATTATCGCCGACCTCACCCACCACGGCCAAAAAGTATGCCTTGCCCGCGGCGGCAAAGGCGGATTGGGCAACATCCATTTCAAATCATCGGTCAACCGCGCGCCCAAACAAGCCACCCCGGGCGAAGAAGGCGAAGCCCGCAGCCTGCAACTCGAGCTGAAAGTATTGGCCGACGTGGGCTTGCTCGGCATGCCGAACGCCGGCAAATCCACCCTGATTTCCGCCGTTTCCGCCGCCCGCCCCAAAATCGCCAACTACCCGTTTACCACCCTGCACCCGAACTTGGGCGTGGTGCGCATGGACGAAAACAACAGCTTCGTCATGGCCGACATTCCCGGCCTGATCGAAGGTGCCGCCGAAGGTGCGGGCTTGGGACACCGCTTCCTGAAACACCTCTCCCGCACCGGCCTGCTGCTGCATGTGGTGGACCTGGCACCGTTCGACGAAAGCGTCAACCCCGCCGAAGAAGCCTTGGCGATTGTGGAAGAACTGCGTAAATACGACGAAGAACTCTACGACAAACCGCGCTGGCTGGTGCTCAACAAACTCGATATGTTGAGCGAAGAAGAAGCCGAAAAGCGCGCCGCCGAATTTTTAAAACAAATCGGCTGGAACCACCCCGCCCCCAACGACCGCTTCGGCTTCGACATGACCACCCCGCGCCTGTTTAAAATCAGCGCATTGTCCCGCCAAGGCACGCAGGATTTGGTGTATCAAATCAACACCTACCTGAACGAGAAAAAACGCTTGGCAGCCGAAGCCGAAGAAGCGGCCAAACAAAACCAAGCGGTTGAAACTGCGGCAGAACAACAAACCGATACTTCGGTATTTAAAGCCGAATAAAGCACAACGAGGCCGTCTGAAATGTTCAGACGGCCTCGTTTTATCTTCTTCATCAACCTAAAGATATATAGTCAATCCACTTAAGTTTCGTAACAAAACCGTCATACTCGGGCTCTTTACCCCAGTATCTCCCGAACTTGCTGAAACTCAAGATACTCGGGTCAAGCCCGAGTATGACGGACGTACTATTTTTAAGTTGATCCGCTATAGCGGCTTACTTCATAACACAATCGCAGCGGCGGATTAAGCCGGCAAGTTGAGGCCCTGCCAATCAAACCTCTTCCGGCAACCGGGTAATCTTCACGCGCTCGATGCGTTGGCCTTCTTTTTCCGTTACTTCAAAACGCCAGCCGTGGAAGTCGGCATAATCGCCGACGTCGGGAATGCTTTGCAGCTCTTCCATAATCAAACCGGCTACGGTATGGAAATCGGCATCTTCTTCTTGCGGCGGCAGGCCGAGCTGGGGGGCGAGCTCCACATATTCGAGCGAGCCGTCAACCGTAAGGCTTTTATCGGTATTTTCCTGCAAGGCCGGTTCTTCTTCGCGTTGGAATTCTTCGGGAAACTCGCCGGCGATGGTTTCGAGCAGGTCTTTCATGGTAACCATGCCCAATACGGCGCCGAACTCGTCCACCACCAAGGCGTAATCGGCACTTTTCTTGCGGAACAGCTCGATAGCGGTGAGCGCGGATGTGCTGTCGGGCAGAATCAGCGGCTGTTTTAAGGCCGTCTGAATATTCATTTCACCCTCGTCGAGCAGCTGGGCGAGCAGGTCTTTTTTATTGATATAACCCAACGGCTCGTCCACGCCCGCTTTGCCGACCACCAGCAAACGGCTGTAAGGGGTGCTTTGCAGCTGGGCGTGCTGCTCTTCTTTACTTTGCGAAATATCCAAGCGTTCGATGTCGCGGCGGGGAATCATCACGCCGAGAATGGGGCGTTCCGCCAGCGTGAGCACGCTGCGTATCATCGACTTTTCGTTCTCTTCAAAATGCGAATCGTCTTCGCCTTTGTTGCGCGACTGAGCCAACACGGTTTCGCGGATACCCATCATGCCCAACACATTATCGGCCGTGCGTTTGCGCCACGAGCTGCTGATGTAGTCGTTTTTGCGGGCGTTGCGCTGCGATATCTGATTGAACACTTCGATCAGAATCGAGAAGCCGATGGCTGCATAGAGATAGCCTTTGGGGATTTGGAAGTGGAAGGCTTCGGCAATCAGGCTGAAACCGATCATCAGCAGGAAGCCCAAACACAGCATCACCACGGTCGGATGTTTGGCCACAAACTCGGTAAGCGGCTTACTGGCCATAATCATGATGGTCATCGCCACCACAACCGCCGCCATGGCCACAACGATATGGTCGACCATCGCCACGGCGGTAATCACGGCGTCAATCGAAAACACGGCATCCAGCACCAAAATCTGCATCACCACACCCCAAAACGGCGAGTGTTTTTTATGGGTGTCGGCAATGGCAAACTGATTGTGGCCTTCAATGCGTTCGTGCAATTCGGTGGTGGCTTTATACAGCAGGAACAAACCGCCGACGAGCATAATGATGTCTTTGCCCGACACGCTCATGCCGCTGATATGGAACAGCGGTTTCGTCAGCGTGATGATGTGCGCCATAAAGCCCAACATCACCAAACGCATCAATACGGCCAGCACCAAGCCGGTAATCCGTGCCTTATCGCGCAGGGCAGGTTTGACCTTATTGGCCAAAATAGCCACAAAAACCAGATTGTCGATGCCGAGCACGACTTCGAGAATCAGAAGCGTTGCAAAGCCCAACCACGTTTGCGGTTCGGCTAACCAACTGAAATCCATAATGTGTTTTTCCTCGTTTCAAACATACAAACAGGCAGCCCTGACCAAATCAGGCTGCCTGAATAATGTGCATACACGAAGGGCGTGGGGTCGTACTGCTCTGCTCCGCGTCTTTCATAATCAAGTGTATGCCTCAAGTTAAATGGAATCAGCAGTTTATCATTTTCATGCAGATAAGGCAAAGCAGGCCGTCTGAAAGGTTCAGACGGCCTGCTTTGGATAGGGAAACCGGCGGCGTTGCGCCACCATTCAATCTTGAGCTTCACGCTGCGATGAATCTGCACACCCGAGTATCATCGCATCGCCGTAGCTGAAAAAGCGGTATTGTTGCCCGACGGCATGACGGTAAATACTGCGGATATGTTCTGTGCCGGAAAATGCGCTGACCAACATCAGCAAAGTCGATTTGGGCAGATGGAAATTGGTAATCAAACGGTCGACCACACGGAACCGGTAGCCCGGCGTGATAAAAATATCGGTATCGCCCGTGCCGGCTTTCAGACGGCCTGTTTCCCTTGCGGCGGACTCAAGCGCGCGCATAGAAGTGGTTCCCACCGCCCATATTTTGCTACCGCGCTGCCGTGCCGCTCCAATCGCCGCCACGGTTTCAGACGGCACGTCAAACCATTCGCTGTGCATGGTGTGCTCGGCAATGTTTTCCACCCGCACCGGCTGAAACGTGCCCGCCCCCACATGCAGGGTCACTTCTGCGGTGTGCACGCCTTTGGCTCGGATGGCTTCAAGCAGGCCGTCGGTGAAATGCAAACCGGCCGTCGGCGCGGCTACCGCTCCCTGATGTTTGGCGTAAACCGTTTGATAGCGGGCATCGTCGTCATCGTCGGCAGCCCGTTCGATGTAAGGCGGCAACGGCAGTTTGCCCACATGTTCGAGAATGTCGTACACGCTGCGGCTGTCTTCAAAACGCAAGCGGAACAATTCCCCCGCCCGCTCTTCCATCACGGCGCGGATGCCGCCTTCAAAAACCAACTCCGTGCCTGGTTTCGGCGATTTGGACGACCGCACATGCGCCAAAGCAGTGTGTGCATCAAGCACGCGCTCGATCAAGGCTTCGATTTTTCCGCCGCTGGCTTTGGTGCCGAACAGACGCGCTTTCATCACTTTGGTATTGTTAAACACCAGCACGTCGCCCGCTTCGAGATAATCGGGCAAAGCGGAAAAAACCGCGTCGGCCACGGGCCGGTCGGGCAGCGCAACCAAAAGGCGGCTGCCGCCACGCTCAACCGGCGGATGCTGGGCGATAAGTGCTTCCGGCAGCTCGAAATCAAAATCGGAAATATGCATAAAGTTCGATCAATCGCTTAAAAATAAGGGCGCTATTATATAGCGAAGCAAGCGGATAAGCCTACGCACTTCCCTTAGAAAGCCGTCGGGTTCAGACGGCATCGCGTCTGCCACACTCTTGCATAGCAAGTTTTTCTTACTTGTAGATTGAAATAAAGATCAAACCGTCGGCTGATCACGCAGACAGGCCGTCTGAAAATTATTTTTCAGACGGCCTTAGATACCAAAACTCAATATCAGAACAACCCGTGAATCACGCCGTTTTCATCCACATCAATCTTCTCGGCGGCGGGCACTTTCGGCAGGCCGGGCATTTTCATCATGTTGCCGCACAGGGCAACGATAAAGCCTGCGCCGGCCGACACGGTGATGCCGCGCACGGTGATGCGGAAGCCTTCGGGTTTACCCAAAAGTTTGGCGTTGTCGCTTAAAGAATATTGGGTTTTCGCCATACAAACAGGCATTTTGTCGAGACCGAGTTTCTCAAGCGAAGCGATTTCGGTAAGGGCTTCGCTGCTGAAATCGACATCGGCCGCACCGTAGATTTTTTTGGCGATGGTGCGGATTTTGTCTTGCACGCCCAAATCGGTGTCGTAGGCGAAAGTAAAGTTATTGGGCTGGGTTTCGATGGCATTCACCACTTTTTGAGCCAAGTCGGCACCGCCCGCGCCGCCTTTGCCCCACACTTCGGTTAACGATACTTCAACGCCTTCTTTGGCACAGGCCGTCTGAATCATATCGAGTTCGGCATCGGTATCGGAAACAAAACGGTTCAGCGCAACCACCACCGGCAAACCGAACACGTTTTTCAGGTTGCTGATGTGTTTGAGCAGGTTCGGCAAGCCTTTTTCGAGCGCGTTCAGGTTTTCTTCGCCTAAATTGGCACGTTCCACGCCGCCGTTATATTTAAGCGCACGCACGGTGGCGACGACGACTGCGGCATCGGGTTTGATGTCTGCCAAGCGGCATTTGATGTCGCAGAATTTTTCCGCGCCCAAATCCGCACCGAAACCGGCTTCGGTAACGGCGTAATCGCCTAAATGGCGGGCAACACGGGTGGCTATCACGGAGTTACAGCCGTGGGCGATGTTGGCAAACGGGCCGCCGTGTACGAAAGCCGGTGTGCCGTCGATGGTTTGCACCAGATTGGGCTTAACCGCATCCTTCAACAAGGCCGCCATTGCACCGTTGGCTTTCAAATCCCGTGCGTAAACGGGGCTGCCGTCTTTGGTGTAAGCCACGAGAATATTGCCCAAGCGTTCTTTCAAGTCGGCCAAATCTTTGGCCAAGCAGAACACGGCCATCACTTCGGAGGCCACGGTAATGTCAAAACCGTCGGGGCGCATCACGCCGTCGGTAGGCTTGCCCATGCCGTCGATGATGTTGCGCAACTGGCGGTCGTTCATATCGACCACGCGCCGCCACAGCACGCGTTTGGGGTCGATATTCAATTCGTTGCCTTGATAAATGTGGTTATCGAGCATGGCGGCCAGCAGGTTGTTGGCCGCACCGATGGCATGGAAATCGCCGGTAAAGTGCAGATTAATGTCTTCCATCGGCAGCACTTGCGCATATCCGCCTCCTGCCGCACCGCCTTTCACGCCGAACACGGGGCCGAGCGAAGGCTCACGCAGGGCAATAACGGCCTGCTTGCCGATGTAGTTTAAAGCATCGGCCAAACCGATCGTTACGGTGGTTTTGCCTTCGCCCGCAGGTGTGGGGTTGATGGCCGTTACCAAAATCAGACGGCCTTGCTTTTTCGGCAAGGCAAATACGTCGGTCGGATTGATTTTGGCTTTGTATTTGCCGTAAGGGTCGTATTGGTCGGCATTCAGGCCGAGTTTGGCGGCAATCTCGCCTATCGGTCGTATTGCGGCGGCTTGGGCGATTTCGGCATCGGTTTTATAGCTCATAACGGATTCCTGTAACGGGTTGGTAACGGCGCCATTATATAGTTAATCAACTTAAGTTTAATAACAAAACCGTTATACTCGGGCTTGCTCAAGTATCGCGAAACGGTTTCTAATCAAGTGGTTTGATATACAAGTAGAATTTTTCTCTGCAATCATATAAACACGGTCAGATATATCATTCCCCTACGATTTTGTTACCAAACTCAAGTTGATTGACCATAACGGATCAAGCAACGGCTTTATCAGCATTTCAGACGGCCAAAAGAAAGCTGCCCGTTATGGTTTAACGGGCAGCCGTTCGGTCTCGACTCATTTGTTTTTCGCTTCGGCTTTGGCTTCTTTTTTCAAAGAGGCATACAAATCCGGCTGGCGGCTTTTCAGCAGTGAGGCAATGGCGAGATCGTCACGGTTTACTTTTGCCAAATCGATTTTTTCGATATGCACCAAACGCAGCAGTTCGCGTACAGGCTTAGGCATGTTGCGACCTGATTCGTAGCGTGAACCACCCGATTGGGTTACACCGATACGGCTCCAAAAATCCATTTGGTTTAAACCGAGTTTTTTGCGGATATCGCGGATATTTTCGATTTTCTCGAACGACTTCATGAAATTCCCTTCTTAATTTAAAGCTCAATCTGGCAACTCACTTATCCCGTCATAATACCCAGCGTGAGAATATTATATTCAGATAAGTATAAACGCTTAGACAGCGATTTCAGGATAAGTTTAATTTAATTTTTCATCAAGCGGTCAAAAAAAACGATAAACGTTATACCCAAATTTCTAAATACTTTAAAAACAACAAGTTATTTTTTAAAGTAATCATTCTAAATTAAAATAATTTACAAAAAAAAACGTAACGAAATCAAGGTTTACCTGTTTGGGGGCTGATAGTGAGGATTTCGTAGCCGGTTTCGGTTACCAAAACCTCATGTTCCCATTGGGCAGAGAGCGAACGGTCTTTGGTTACCGCCGTCCATCCGTCGGCCAAAATACGCAAATGGCGTTTACCCTGATTAATCATCGGTTCAATGGTAAAAATCATACCCGGCTTCAGCACCGGCCCTTGGCCTTTTTTACCGTAGTGAAGCACTTGCGGCTCTTCGTGAAAGCCCCGTCCGATGCCGTGACCGCAAAATTCCTGCACAACCGAATAACCTGCATTTTCCGCCACTTGCTGGCACGCATAGCCGATATCGCCCAAAGTGGCTCCGGGCTTCACGGCTTCGATACCGGCCATCATGCTGGCATGGGTTATATCAATCAAACGCTGCGCCTGCGGGCTGATTTGCCCAACCGCAAACATACGGCTGGAATCACCGTGGAAACCGTCTTTTTTGATGGTCACGTCGATATTGACAATGTCGCCGTTTTTCAAAGGCTTATCATCGGGAATGCCGTGGCAGATGACGTGATTAACGGATGTGCAGCACGATTTCGGATAAGGTGGGTTGCCGTAGTTCAACGGTGCGGGATAACCGCCCTGCACATTGATATGGTAGTCGTGAATCAGTTTGTCGAGCTCGGCGGTAGTAACGCCGGGTTTGACAAATTGGCCGATATAATCCAATGCTTCGGCGGCCAAGCGGCCAAGCTCGCGCATTTTTTCGATTTCTTCGGCTGTTTTGATGATAATCGCCATCGGCTTTCCTTTTTCTGTGTTTTTCAATTCAGACGGCCTTTCGGAAAACGCTCGAAAGGCCGTCTGAAAAATATCATGAGTTATTTTACACGGTTTGCTTAAAACAAATTGTCGGTAACAACGGCTTTGGGCGGCTCCCGAGGCGGTTCTTTCGCTACTGCGGGCTGTTCCGCAACGGGCTGTTTGGGCGGTGCAGCGGGTGCATCTTCTGCGCTCTTGGCAGCCGTTACGGAAGTATCGGGGGCTTTAACCATTGGAAGCGGAGACGGCTCTGCTGCCTGAGCCGTAGCGGCGGGTTCGGCTTCAACCGCTTTTTTCTGCGGTGCTTTTTTACGCTGTGCGCGCTGCGTTGTAGTTTTTTGGGGCTTTTCTGCCGCTACCGGACTGCTTGCCACCGCTGCTTCGGCCGGTACATCAGGGTCAGATGCTTGGGCAATTGCTTCAATATTCTGTTCTTGCTCCTGCGCTTGAACAGGTTGAGCGGGCAGGGCGGAAACCGCCGGGGCAGAGGCACCGCGCGGTGCCCATACTTCCACAGCTCCGCCTGCTGCCGATGCTGCTGCGCGGTTATGTGTATCGGTATGTACGGAAGTTTGCATCAATCCGATCACGGCTCCGCAAACCGCGCCCACCGCCACGGCAAACAGGCCGATGAGCAGATGCTTGGATTTCAAGCCGCCTTTTTTGCTGTGGGGGGTGGTTTTTTGCTTACTCATTGGATTCTCTTGGGTACTTCATACACAGGCCGTCTGAACCGTTCAGACGGCCTAAAAATAAGATTAAGTGCCGTAAAAAAGGCTTTTACGGCACGCTAGCTTATCATTTATTGTAAGTTTGATAAAGAGTTACCACTTTTCTTACACCTACTGTGGTGCTTACCCGCTGGGTAACGGCTTCCTGTTCGGCAGGTGTGAGAATGCCCATCACATAGGTTACGCCGTCGTAAGTAACGATTTTTACCCGGCTGGGAATCACACCTTGAATGCCGAGCAGTGTGGCACGCACTTTTGATGTGCTCCATGTATCGTCTGAAATCGCACCCAAGGTTCTGGGCTGAGAGGATACGCTGATGTGGTTATACACTTGCTGTGCAGAAGGTTCGGCACGCGCAACCTGTTCCACAAACCCTTTTTCCTCTTCGGTGGCAACATGGCCTAAGAGCAAAATGTGCCGGTTGTAGCTGACTACCGAGAGCTTGGGATGGAAGCCGGGCGTTTTGTTGCTGTCGCGCAGATACGTCATTGCGGTGTTTTTAATGCGCACTTCCATCACATTATCGTCGGTTTGCGTGCCGACGGTACGGCGGTCGACTGCTGCTGCGCCGCCTACGGCCGCACCGCCCAATACGGCACCGACACAACCGCTCAACAGGGTTGCGGCAACCGAAAAGGTAATCAGGGTTTTTGCGTATCTTTTGATACTCATCGGTAAGCATCCTTTCTTTATGGATTTCAGACGGCCTGCCGATCACCAACATAACTGCCGTCTGAAAATTTGAACATCAGGCATTTAAGGCTTACATGCCGTCCAATAATGTGCTGTCGATACAGTCGCACAAAGCATGAATCAGCAAAATATGGATTTCCTGAATCCGTGCGGTGCGCTGGTGGGGCACGTTGAGCAGAATATCGCTGTCTTTCAACATGCCCGCTATCTTGCCGCCGTCTCTTCCGGTAAAGGCAATCACATGCATATCGCGTTCGTGCGCGGCTTTGATGGCTTCAATCACATTGGCAGAATTGCCCGATGTGGAAATACCGATGAGAATGTCTCCCGCTCGGCCGAGGGCGCGTACCTGTTTGCTGAACACATGGTCGAAACCGTAATCGTTGCCGATGGCGGTTAAGGCGGATGTGTCGGTAGTCAGTGCCACTGCAGCCAACTCCATGCGTTCTTTCTCGAAGCGGCCGGTCATTTCAGCGGCAAAATGTTGGGCATCGGCAGCCGAGCCGCCGTTGCCGCAAGCTAAAATTTTGCCGTCATTCATCAAACATTGCAGCATCAACTCGGCTGCTTGGGCAGTCGGTTCGCTCAAAACATCTGCCGCCTGCTGTTTGGCTTCGATACTTTGGGTAAAATGTGCAGCAACGCGTTGTTGTAAAACAGTCATGCGATTTAACCTGTAATGTTATGTATCCACTGCGGTTCATCATTGCCTTCAATCAAAACCGCATCCAAGCGGCATGACGCATGGCTCAGACCGTGTTGCTGCAAATAATGTTCCGCACTTTTCTGCAATTTCAAAAGTTTGGCCGGAGTGATGCTGTATGCCGCACCGCCAAAACTTTTTCCTGCGCGGTATTTTACTTCAACAAACAGAATCATGTTACCGTTTTTGACTATCAAATCAATTTCGCCGAACGGGCAATGCCAGTTACGGGCAATCGGCCGGCAACCCTGTTTTTTCAAAAAACGCAGGGCGGCATCTTCACCCCTTGCCCCTTGTTTATGGGTTAAGCGCATATCGTGTATCCCCGTTATAATGCCAGTCTTTTCAGACGGCCGTTTATTATGATGATGCAAAAACACTATCAAAAAGCCTGCGACAGTATTTCAGCCGGAACATTATACGTTGTAGCTACGCCCATCGGCAATTTGGCCGACATCACGCTGCGCGCGCTTGCCGTTTTGCAGCGCGCCGATGTTGTTTGTGCGGAAGATACGCGCGTAACAGCACAATTACTCAGTGCCTACGGCATACAGTCGAAACTCCTGAGCGTGCGCGAGCACAACGAACAACATATGGCGGGCAAAGTGATTGAAGCACTTTCAGACGGCCTGATTGTCGCGCAGGTATCCGATGCGGGAACTCCCGCAGTTTGCGACCCCGGCGCCAAGCTGGTTGAGCGGGTACGCGAAGCAGGCTTTAAAGTTGCGCCGGTTTTGGGTGCAAGTGCCGTTATGGGTGCATTGAGCGTGGCAGGCGTTGTGGAGCCAAACTTTTATTTTCACGGTTTTTTACCTTCTAAAACAGGCGAACGCCGCAAACTGCTGGCCTCGTGGTCCGATGTTGAATACGCCGTGGTGATGTTTGAAACCCCGCACCGCATCGCCGCCACATTGGAAGACATGGCAACCCTGTTCCCCAACCGCAAAGTGATGCTGGCACGGGAAATTTCAAAAACGTTTGAAACATTTTTAAACGGCACGGCAAGTGCTGTTCAGACAGCCGTTCAAGAAGATACCAACCAAAGCCGCGGCGAAATGGTTATCGTGCTGCACCCGGATATAAAAGAAAAGCAAACCGAACTCTCGGAACACGCCCAAAATGTGATGAAAATTTTGGCCGCCGAACTCCCCACCAAACAGGCTTCGGATTTAGCCGCCAAAATCACCGGAGAAAGCAAAAAAGCATTATATGATTTGGCATTAACTTGGAAGTAAATGCTTATACTTTTTCAGACGGCCTCACTATCCGGCCGTCTGAAAAAAGTTTGAGAGATATTTATTTATTGTGACTTTCGGCCGAATCCGCCGCCAAGCTGAGCATGTACATTGCTCCAAGCCGTCAGCCATTCCGCCTGATGCTGCGCCAACTGCATTTTCAGGCGCAAAGTTTCGTCCTGCTTGGCCAGATGGGCAAGCCCGTTCTCCAAACCCGCCTGCACCCTTCGCGCAGCCGCCGATTCCGCTTTCACCGAAATCTCAACCATACGCTGCTGCACAGCACCCTGCTTGCTCAGATTTTGATAATCGGCCACCGCATCCGCAGCAGAACGCATCGCATTCAATACCGTTTGATCATATACGGCAACCTGCTCGTTAAATTGGGCATGGCGTCCGGCCAATTTGGATTGCAACGCACCCGAAGTAAACAACGGCAGATTGAGTGCCGGCACCACACCGAGCATTCCCGAACTCTTGCCCTTAACCACATTAAACGCATCAATGTGCGCCAAACCCGCAAGCAGCTTCAATTCAATATTCGGATAGAACTCCGCCTTGGCTTCGCGAATGTCTTCACCCCTTGCTTCCAACAACGCATGTTGCGCCGCAATATCGGGACGCCTGCCTAATAAATCAGCCTTAATCTGACTCACGGCCAACACCGGAACCGACGGCGCAGAAGAAGGTGTCCATCCGTCCAAAGCATTTGGCGACCTGCCGACAGACACAGCTAAACTGTGCCGGATACTGCTGATGTGTTTTTCCAATCCCAACAGTTCCAATTGCAGCCGGTGTTTGCTTAATTCGGTTTGATAAGCTGCCGACGGCGGCAGGATTTTTGCCTTCACGCGGCTGTTAATCAATTTTTCGGAAGACTCAGCAACCTGCATGCGGCTTTGGATGAGATTTTTCTGAGTTTCCAACGACTGCCACACAAAATATTGGGCGGCTACGGCATGAGCGATTTCCAACCGCATTTGAGCCGCTTCGTAACCCACCGCCTGACGCCTGCCTAAAGCCGAACGGATACGCGCCTGATTTTTACCCCAAAAATCAAACGCCCAACTGCCTTGCAAAGCAGTATTGGCAACCAATAAAGTACGATCGGTATCCACATGGCCGGAAGAAGGCTTAGGAGCAACATAAGCACCAATACCTTGCGCGGTTACCCCCAGTTGAAACCGATCGGCGGCCTGCCGCACACCCAACTCTGCCTGAGCCTGTGCAAAACGGGCTTTAACCGCTTTAAGGCGCGGAGAATGTTCGATGGCCAGAGAAATCAAAGTATTCAACTTGGGGTCGCGAAGCTGGGACCACCATGCATCACGCACCTCTGCGGTTGAATTTCCCTGTGATAATGAATACGCCGTTGGTTGTTCCAACGGCGCTTGTTTACCCAACGGCGCACAGGCGGTTATCACCGATAATCCCAACAAGGATAAACTGCGCGCAATAATTTTCAAATTCATGTCATGTCCGCTGTGGCTGCCACTGCACAACCATCAGGGCAAGCTGCCAAACTGCTAACCCAGTTTAGTCAACAGCTTACCTAAGAGATGTTGCAGCTGGGCATAGTCTTCATTGGTAAAGTCTTCCCAAGCTTCGCCGCTTCTGCTGGAAATTTGCGGCCAAATCTTTTGAATAAACGCCTCACCTTCCGCGGTTAATTTTAACACGATTTGGCGGCGGTCCTGTTGGTTAATATGGCGCTCCACCCAACCGCGTTCTACCATTTCATCTGAAAGCCGGGTTGCGCTGGTACGGGTTAAATCCATCAGATCGCTCAAGCGCGAAGGCAGAATTTCACTGTTCGGGCTGACATAAACCGCCATCATAGCAAACCACAGGTTTTCATTGATACCGAACTCTTTCAGGCTGTCGTTCAGATGGCTGCTCAAACGCTCGGTTACTACGCGCAACAAACGGCCGGACTGGGTTTGTTGCTCGGAAAATTCTGGCAGACGCCCCGACAATAAACGTAAGGCATTAACCAATTCGGCTTGTGAAAAACTCATTTACATTCTCTTCTTCGGTGATGTTATTCAAGCAGCAACATATTTTAAAAGTTATATGAAGCCAATTTCTTTCAAAATACGGCAAAAGTTATATTCTTCGCTGAAATTTTCAATACGTCTTGCATTGAGATATTTTTATTTTAATCCAGCTGTATATAATTTCTTAAAAAATTGACAATCGGTATAACCATTCAACAAACGGATTGCATTTGGCATAAAAATAAACAGAAAAACCATTCGAACGAACAGCCGATTCGTCTTTCACAAACCATGAAACTCCGAATTATTCGGCCATTATCGAACAAAAAAAGCAAACTGTTTGAAATAAAATGGATTAAGTGCCCTGTTTTTGGCAATTGAGCGATTAGAGCGAGGCATCTATGCAATAGTTCGCAAAAAAACATATCTTTACGCATAATGCATGGATGCGCGGTTCTGTAAAAGATTTTCTCAAAATGAAAACCGCTCCCAGCTCGAAAATCCGAACAACCATTCAAAAACAAATCATTTAAAAAACTTTACCCTTTGCAATTATTTACTTTTCATGCAATCTAAGGCGAGGCCATCTGCCCGCTCTTCATCCCATGGCCAATCCGTCTGTCTGCGCTCTTGAACATCTTGTCATCCAAGCCGTTTGCCTGAACCGCTCCTATTTATTTTCACGCCCTTCAAAATAAAACATACAATTCTGATTTAATGTATTAAAATTCGCCTCCCGAGTGTAGGGTGTGCCGTTAAGAAGGCTTATATAGTCAATCAACACATTTTTAATACAAGGCAGCAAGCCGCACATCCTGATATCTGTGGTTCGAAAACCTCCCACATAAAAAAACTAAGGAATATTCATGACCAGAAATACAGACGAATTGCACGGCATCACTTTGCTGGGCAATCAAAACGTATCCTACAAAACCGAATACGCTCCCGAAGTGCTGGAAGCATTCGACAACAAACACCCCGGCAACGACTATTTTGTTAAATTCGTTTGCCCCGAATTTACCAGCCTGTGCCCCATGACCGGGCAACCTGATTTTGCCACCATCTATATCCGCTATATTCCGGATATCAAAATGGTTGAAAGCAAATCGCTCAAACTTTACCTGTTTAGTTTCCGCAACCACGGTGATTTTCATGAAGACTGTGTGAATATCATCATGAAAGACCTGATCGCTTTGATGCAGCCGAAATATATTGAAGTCTTCGGCGAGTTCACACCTAGAGGCGGTATCGCCATTCATCCGTTTGCCAACTACGGCAAGCCCGATACCGAATTCGAGCAGCTGGCCAAACAACGCTTGTTTGCACACGATTCCGCTCTGTAAGATTCCCCAACCTGTTTTTGTTATCGACAAGCAACGCTTCTGTAACAGGCCTGAGATTATGCCTAAGGCCGTCTGAAGGCCATACGCTTGTTGTGTATAGCATTAATGAAAGAATTGATTTATGTACCGCTTTAGTTCTGCGCAATTGCAGAAAGCCCTGATTTGGCTTTCGCTGTTTCACATAACCATTATTGCCGCCAGCAATTATCTGGTTCAGTTCCCCTTTGAGATCTTCGGATTTCACACCACTTGGGGCGCCTTCACATTTCCGTTTATCTTTTTAGCCACCGACTTGACCGTTAGGATTTTCGGGCGACATCTCGCCAGAAAAATCATCTTTTGGGTGATGCTTCCCGCACTGGCTTTATCTTATCTGCTGTCGGTGCTGTTTCAAGACGGAACGTGGACCGGCTGGAACGCTTTAACCGCATTCAACGGCTTTGTCGGCCGCATCGCATTAGCCAGTTTTGCCGCTTATGTGCTCGGGCAGCTGATGGATATATTCGTATTCAACAAACTGCGCAAAATGAAATCTTGGTGGATTGCGCCAACCGCTTCCACCTTTTTAGGCAATGCGCTGGATACGCTGGTATTTTTCAGCATTGCTTTTTATGCAAGCAGTGATACCTTTATGGCAGCCAACTGGCCTGAAATTGCTTTCGTGGATTATTTATTCAAATTGGCCATCTGCACCCTATTCTTTTTACCCGCTTACGGCGTACTCTTAAACATATTGACCAAAAAACTCACCGCTTTAAAAGAAGATCCGGTTTCCCATGCCTTGGCATCACAAGAAATATAAACAGCTGTAAATAGAGAAAGGCCGTCTGAAAAAGATTCAGACGGCCTGAAACATTGGCACCGTCGGCAACGGCTCTAAAGTATTTCTCTCTATATCAAACCGCTACATTTCCAGCACACTCAATCCCGGCAGATCGGCAAAGCTGCGATCCCGCACGATTTGGCAGAAATTGTCCAAATACGTTTTGCCCGTATCTTCCGCCCGCATGGCGGCATAGAGTTCGCTTTGCAGGCCGTCTGAAGTAATCTGGCGCGAAATCACATAACCTTTTTCCAAATACGGCATCACCGTCCAATACGGCAGCGCGGCAATGCCGCGGCGGCTGGCGACCAATTGGATAATGGCGATGGTCAGCTCGCTGTGGCGGCGTGGCGGGTTGATGCCTTTGGGCAGCAGGATTTTACGCAGTAAATCCAGCATATCGTCGGGCACGGGATAGGTAATCAGCGTTTCGTCGACAAAATCTTCCGCTTCCCACACTGCTTTGGCGGCCAGCGGGTGGTCTTTGGCACAAATGCCGACCATACCGTAAGCAAATAAAGGTTGGTATGCAATGCCCTGTTGCGGTGCCGCTTCCGAAACAATCGCCAAGTCGGCGCGGTGTTGCAGCAGCAGCCCCACGGGATCGGCCTGAAAGCCCGACACAATATCCAGCTCCACCTGCGGCCACAGCGGGCGGAACTCGCCCATGGCCGGCATCAGCCAATCGAAACAGGTATGGCACTCGACCGCCAGCCTCAATTCACCCGCTTCGCCTTCGATAATCTGCGCCATGTCACGCTCGGCCGCCGCCACTTGGGGTAATAAATCATGTGCCAGCTGCAACAGCCGCTCCCCGGCAGGCGTAAAACGCAACGGTGCGGATTTACGCTCAAACAAAGGGGTGTCGTAATAATTTTCCAGCGCACGGATTTGGTGCGACAAAGCCGATTGCGTCAGGAATACGCGCTTGGCGGCCAGTGAAACGCTGCCGGTTTCTTCAAGCGCCAGCAGGGTTTTCAGATGGCGCAGTTCGATAATGGAATCCATGTGTTCAGACGGCCCGATAAAGGTTGGTTGAGCCGCACATATTAAAATAATTCATAATCAAGCGCAAACTGATTAATAAACATTTGTACCGACGCATTGCGGTACAATAGCCGTTTTCTTTACCACCGCCAAAGGCCGATACCTTTGCCCCCTGATGTAGATGCAGTTGCAGCGCAACAGCATATTGGGTACAGACATATATCACCCGAATAAGCATGCAGACGAACAGCGCACAACGCAGATGGGGGGGGGGGGGGTTGCCGAGGTCTCAGGCCGTCTGAAACCCTTATGCTTGCCACAGAACAACTTGCCGCTTTCGCCCTGCCCGCCCCCGAAGCCGGAGGCTCTTGGAGCGTATATCTGATATGGTGCGACAACCAATCGCTCTATTGCGGCATCACCAACCGCCCCGAAGCCCGTTTCGCCGCCCATCTTGCAGGCAAAGGCGCACGTTACACCCGCATCCGCAAACCCTTATCGATGCGGCTGGTATATGAAAACCTTTCCCGTCCGCATGCACTGAGCGCCGAAATCCGCATCAAACAACTCACCGCCGCACAAAAACGGCAACTGTGGCAGCTGCTCCCCGATTTTCAGACGGCCTGAGTTTGGTATAAAATCCCGCCCACATTCCTACGGAACCCTTAAAGATGACGACTGCCGACACCCCGCATAACGTCGATCACGGCGAAATCGACAAATTCAGCCAGCTTGCCCACAAATGGTGGGACAAAACCGGCGAGTTCAAACCCCTGCACGACATCAATCCCCTGCGTTTGGGCTACATCGACCTGCACGGCAACATCGCAGGCAAAACGGTACTCGACGTCGGTTGCGGCGGCGGCATCCTTACCGAGAGCATGGCGAAGCTCGGCGCAAGCCACGCGACCGGTATCGATATGGCCGAAAAATCATTGAAAGTGGCTGAACTGCATGCCGCCGAACAAGGTGTGGAAAATATTGCCTACCGTTGCGTGCGCGTAGAAGATTTGGCCGCCGAACGCCCGCACAGCTTCGATATCGTTACCTGTATGGAAATGATGGAGCATGTTCCCGACCCCGCCGCCATCGTCAAAGCCTGTGCCAAGCTGGTCAAACCGGAGGGCAAAGTGTTTTTTTCCACCATCAACCGCAACCCTAAATCGTATCTGCACGCCATTATCGGTGCCGAATATATTCTCAATCTCGTCCCCCGCGGCACGCACAACTGGGATAAGTTCATCACCCCCGCCGAGCTGGCGCGCATGTGCCGCGATGCCGGCTTGAACGTGATCGACAGCAAAGGCATGGGCTACAACCCGCTCACCAAAGTTTACGCCTTGAACAACGACACCGGCGTAAACTATATGATCGCCTGTACCGCGGCATAGCAGCACGCAACCATAAAAAAACCTTTTCAGACGGCATCAAGCAGGCTGAAAATATAAAAAGCAGGCTGCACACCACAGCCTGCTTTATCATGTTCGTCAAAAATAATGGTTTGATTATTTCTTAATCACACGGGTGTAAATCGCCAGAATAATCACAGCGAAAATGGTAGAGGCAATCCAACCCGCAGGCTCGCCCACTTGATACCATCCGGCCTGCTGACCGACAAAACCGGCCAAAAGCGAGCCGCCGATACCCAGCAATGTGGTCATGATGAAGCCCAAATTGTCTCTGCCCGGATGCAGAAACTTAGCCAACACACCCACAATAAAACCTACAATAATGGTTACAATCCAACCCATAATATTTCCTCTCGTTTTTCATTAAGCTACATTTTAGATATTCGACCATGCCTGCACGAATCCGATACCGAACCCTATTCCGAGTGCACACATCATCACGCCGGTCATGATACACAGCGATGCCGCCCAAACCGCCCTGCCTTGCATTTCTTTTCAAAAAAAGAAGAAACTTTGAACTTAAACCCGTATTTAGAACCCTGTTTACAACAAAACCGCTCTGATTTCGGGAACTGCCGGCATTCCGACCGCATCGGTGCAGCGATAATGCAGCAGGTTGGTATATCAGCCTCAACGAAAACATATCGTCAATCTACTTCATCTTAATATAAGGCAACAAGCCGCAGACGGCATGAGCAATACGGAGCCGATTCTGTGCCGCTTCAGCGGCTTACACCATCTTTCTCTTTGAGCCGGGACGCAGCAACGACGTAGTAAGTTAAGTTGATTGATTCTGGAAATTTTCCATTCACCATAAAAAAGCCCTTTACCCCGCGGCAGAAATCCTGTGTTCGGAGTTCGACCGCGCCGGATAAAGGGCGTGCTTGCTTATATTTTTATGACGCAAATGTGCCTTCTACTTCGATTTCTACACGGCGGTTGGGTTGCAGACAGCTGATCAATGCTTCCTGACCGCCGTTGTCGGCACACTGTTTCACCGGTTCGGTTTCGCCTGCTCCGTAAGCATGCACGGCCTTGGCGGCTATACCGCTGTTAATCAGGTATTGGCGCACGGTTTCGGCACGCCGTGCGGATAAGGCCAAGTTATATGAGTCGGAACCCAAATAATCGGTGTGGCCGACCACCCGCACGGTGAGCAGATCCACTTTTTTCAGTTTCCCGACCAGTTTGTCCAATTGCCCGCGGCCTTCGGCCTGTATATCTTCCAAACCGCTTTTGTCGAAAGCAAATAAAGCATCTGCCGACAAGGTATAGCGCGCGGGCTTACCCTTGCCGCTGCCTTGCGGCGGGCAAACGGCATGTTCGGGATCAACCGCTTTCCAATGGAAACTGCGGGCATATTTTTGGGCATCATAAAGAATCTTGAACTGGCAAGTGCTCACATTATCGGTGCCTTGGCCGGGCGTGTGGAAGTGGAATACATAATCCCATTCGCGCACGCCGAACATGCCTTCGTTGAAATGCGGACGCCCCAGCAGTTTGTAGAACTGGTCTTTAGTCATGCCCGGTTTGATTTGTGCCAACTCGTCGGCAGTCGGAAACGTGCCTTTATTGTGTTTGAACGAGGGCGATACTTTCTCTACTGCCGGAAAAACGGGGTTGTCGGTTGTGCCGTCGCGTTTGACATGGCTTTTGCTTGCACACGCAGACAAAGCGGCTGCCATCATCAGGCTTGCGCCTACTTGAAACATGGTTTTTACTTTCATTTCGGATTTCCTTTTTGTTTTCAGACGGCCTCTTTAATAAGGCCGTCTGAAAGCCTGATTACCACTGATAACCCACACCTGCGGTTGCACCGTAATGACCGCGCGAGTTGCCGGTTGCCGTGCCTTTAACCACCCAGTTTCCGTTATCGGAAATGCTGGAGAAGCCTACGGCATAGCCGCTTTCGCCGCGGTAGGTGCTGCCGGATACCGCCATCATGCTCTTGCCCGGCAAGTAGGCTTGCGGTAAGCCTGCAACCGCCATTGCCGCCGCCGTACCGGCGTTAGACTTCGATTCGATGTCGTCGATACGCTGGTTCAAGTAGTTGCCTACATTAACCACTTGATTGCCGACCTGATTGATGGCTTCGTTGGTATGGTAGAGCTGGCTGCCGTTGACGGCATCGGTTGAGGTGGGCGATACCACGCCTGCGGCAACATTTTGGATCTGGCGGGTTTGGCCTTCTTTACCGACGCTGACAACGCCGACCACATCCTGCACGCCGGCAACATGGCCATCATTCGCACCTGCGTAGGTGTAGTGGCTGCCCGTTGCGGCTTTGTGTACGCCTTTGGCTGCCGCTTCGTTACCCAATACCACAGAGTTATCGATGGTTTCGGTTACGCTGTTACCCAACACAAAGGTATTGCTGCCGTTTACGGTGTTGTTGTTACCCACGGCATAAGTGTTGTTGCCGTTGATAACCGACGGGTCGCCGATGGCACCTGCGTTCTTGCCGTTTACAATGTTACCCGTACCGATGGCGATGGTATTTTCATTGTTGGCTTGCGAGCCTGTACCGATGGCTACGGCGTTTTTACCGGTTGCTTGGGTGCGCTGCTGCTTGGCTTTACCGTCGCTGCCTTGGATTTCTTTGCCGTCTTTATCGACCAGAGTGTAGGTGTTGCCCAATGCTACCGCACCCTGACCGCTGGCGGCCGTCTGAAAACCGATGGCGGTGGCGTAAGCACCTGAAGCACTTGAGTCTTCGTTATTGCTGCCTTGGGCAACCGCTTTCACTTCGCCGTCGTTGGTGTGGAAGAACTTGATACCTTGTTCGTTCATCTTGCCGATGGCTTGAATCACGTCGTTGGTTACATAGGTGTTTTGCCCTTCAACGTTATAAGTAACCAATGTGTATTGGTTGCCGCCTTTGTCGGTGGATACCGCTACTTTCTGATTGGTTTCAACGGTGGTGGTTTGCGTGCCGTCGGGGTTGGTTACTACGGTGGTTACCGTGCCGGCAGGCGTAGTGTTGCCGTCTGAACCGGTGGTGCCGGGCGCATCCTGCATATTGATGGAGGTATTGTTGCCGCCCAACACTTGGTAAGCCTGATACAGCTGGCTGCCGTTAACCGCCTCTTTGCTGGTGGCGGAAATTTCGCCGTCGGCCACGTTGGTCAGTTTTTTACCTGCCGCATCCAAGCCGTTGGCGTTCAGGCTCGGGCCGTTGGCGATGCTGATGCCGTTGCCGTTGATGGTTGTGTTGCCGCCCACCGATACGCTGTCGAGCTTCAAGTCTTTTGCAGCGGATACTGTGTAGGTTGCGCTGCCGTCGGCATTGGTGGCTTTGTCTACCACGATATTGTCGCCTTGTACCACGGCAACTTTGCTGACTACCACGGCTTGATTAACGGCTTTAATCGCTTCTTCAACCGTAGCCGCTCCGGTGCCGCCGATATTGTTCATTTGAACCGAACCGTCGGCATTTACCGTTGCGTCGCCGCCGAAGAGTTTGGCCAGCGAAGAGGCGGTACCGTGCAGCTGGCTGCCGGTTACGGCATCGGTGCTGTCGGCGTTGATGCTGCCTTTGCCGACATTGCTGACTTTATTACCGTTGGCGTTGATGCCCTGCGCGGTCAGGTAAGTTTTGCCGCCTACGTTCACGCCTTTATCGTCGAGTACCACCTGATTGGCGCCTTTGCCCGAAGTTACGCTGCTGAAATTCACGTCGTCGGCAGTAGTCAATGTATAAGTGGTGCTGCCGTCTTCATTGGTGTTTTCTTTCACGGTCAGGTTGCCTTGTGCGGCCACTTTGCTGCTGGCCGCGGCCTGAACCGCATCCAACTGGGCTTTGTTTACCGCATCGGTGGCTTCTTGGCCGGCTTTCACACCGGTAATTGTTTTGCCGCCGGCATGGATGCCCGAGTGGCTCACGCTCACTCCGCCTGCTTTGAGGCCGTCTGAAGTCAGGGCTACATTACCGCCCACGGCAACACCGCTGTGGCTCACAACGGTTTTACCTGTGGTTACGCTGCCGTTTTCACCCAGATTCACGTTCTCGGCCAGCTTGATAACCAAGCTGTTGTCATCGGTGCTGCCGGTTACGCCGATGTTGTTTTCAGTCAGCTTGCCGTTGGCTCCGCCTTTTACGGCCAACTCGGTATCGAGGCTGCGTACCACTTTAACCTCTTGGTTGTCGCCCACGAACGTCAACGGCTTGTTGAGTTCGGCATTCAACAGATTCAGCGCATCGCCTACGTTGTTCACGGTTTCGCGGCCACCGTTATTGCGGGCAATCGTGTACACGGGGTCTTTGATGCTGCCGTCGGCATTGACTGCCGCGCCGCCGCCCAATGCTTTGACGGCATTTTTCAGCTGGCCGATGTTGGCGGCATCGTTGTCTTTCTTACCATCGGCGATGTTGCCTACCACGGTTGGCACGGCTGTTTGCGGATCAAGCGGATTGAGCGATGAAATCGAAATATCTTTTTCGGTATATTCCGTGCCGTCTGCCACTTTGATGAAGCGTTCCTTGCCTTTCTCGTCAACTTGACGCGCCAGCACTTCGCCACGCGAATTCACATAAGAGAACGGCGAGTTGGCCTGCACCAGCGATTGATGGGTAATGGTTTGGTTGTCGAGCGCGCGTTGCAGTTGGGAAACATTCACGGCATCTCCCGCCTCTTCGCCGTCTTTCACGCCGGTGATTTTTTGACCGCCCGCATCCAAACCTTGCGCTTTGAGCTTGCCTTTGAATACCGGGGCGTCGGCCAGCAGAATTTGGATGTTGCCGGTGCTGTCGGCCACGGTACGCACGTTGGTATCGGAAGCGGCAACCGTATTATCCAAGCCGCCTTTAATCGTGGCGCGTTCGCCCAAGCGGCGGTTGAAGTTGCCGCTGTTGCCGGCAAAATCCAAACCGCGGTTTAACGCTGCGGTGTTTTCGCCCACTTTCTTATCTACGGCAAAGAGTTGGTCGCCCGTTACGGCTTCTTGGCTGCCCTCGGCCATCAAACCGTTGGCCAAACCGGTAATCACGTTGCCGCCGTTGTTCAAGCCCGAAGAACCCAAGCTCACGGTTTTGCCGTTGGCTGCGTTATTAACGGTGAGGCCGTCTGAAGTCAGCGCCACATCGTCGCCTACGCCCACACCGCTGCCGTCAACTTTGGTTGCGCCGGTTTTCACGGCTTCCACTTTGAGTGTTTTGGCCAAATCGAAGGTAACGTTGTCGTCTGCATCGGTTTTGGCAACAACGATATTGCCGTCGTTATTGCGCAAATCTACGGTTTCGCCGGGCTGTACGTTGCTGCTGTTTTTGCCTTGAGCGGTGAGATTCCAACCTGTGTTGGCAGTATTTCTCACGGCCGCAATGGCATCGCTCACGGTAGCCGCACCGGTGCCGCCGATGTCGGCTTGGGTATAAGTGCCGGTATCGGGGTTATACACGGTAGCGCCGCCGATGATGCTTTCTACGCCTTTGCCGTGCGTATGCAGTTGGCCGCCGGTTACCGCTTCTTTGCTGCCTTCCGCGATGTTGCCGGATTCGATACCGGTAATCTTACCGTTGTCGTTTACGGTAACGCCGCCGAATTTGGGGCTTTCCGCCAATTCGATGGTGAGCGTACCGGCTTCTACTTTGGTGCGGATATTCTGATCCGATGCCTGAGCGTTGTCGGCCAACGAACCTTTAACCACCAAAGTTTCGTCGAGCTTGCGCTCGGCAACACCGGTATTGCCGGCAAAGCGGATCGGTTTGCGGATTTCGGCACCGATGTGGTCTAACGCACCTTGAACCGTATTAACCGCCGGATAAGTGCTGCCGTCGGCGCGCGATACCGTAAAGGACGGTGCGCTCCAGCCGCCGTTGGCCGCATCGAAAGCCATGCCCAAAGCAGATGCCAGCGGGGTCAATTGCGATACGTTAACGGCATCATTGCTGTTTTTACCGGCGGCAATGTTGGTGATGGCGTTGCCACCGTTATTGAGGCCGTCTGAATTGAGCACAACGGGCGCTTTGCCGTTTTTGGCATTGCCCAAAGTCAAGCCTTCGGCGGTTAACGCGGCTTTATCGCCCACCGCCACGCCGTTGGTGCCGACAACGGTATCGCCGGCGGTGAAGCTGTCGGCAGTAACCGCATCGGCCAAATCGAAGCTCACTTGGTCGCTCTCGGCCGTTTTGGTAATCACGATGTTTTTGTCGGTGCTGCGTAAATCAACCGTTTCGCCTGAGGCCACATTGCTGCTGTTCGCGCCTTCTGCGGTGAGGTTCCAGCCCGCACCTGCGGTTGCGTGCACGGCGGCGATGGCTTCATGCAGGTTGTTTTTACCCGTTCCGCCGATGTCGTTGTTGGTATAGCTGCCGTCGGCAGGGTTGTAGCGGGTTGAACCACCCAACAGTTTTTCGACACCTTTGCCTTGTGCATACAGCTGGCCGGCGTTAACGGCATCTTTGCTGTTTTCGCCCACGTTGCCTGCCGCTACGTTGCGGATAATGGTATCGGCAGCATCCAAGCCGTTTTGGGTCAGGCTCGGGCCGTTGTGGATACGCAGGCCGTCTGAATCCAAGGTGGCGGCTTTTTGGCCGTCGGCATGGTTAAAGCTGATGCCGCTGCCGTTTACCGTGCTGCGGTTTCCTTGCGCATCGGTAAATTCGGCGCTGGTTAAGCCGGTGAGTTCTTTAGAAAGTTTGATGTCCAGCGTGTCGCTGCCGTTGCTGACCACACCGATATTGCGCTCACTCAGTTTGGCTTCATCGGCACCGCCTTTCAGGTTAACGGTTGTGCCCAGCTTGCGCTCGAAGTTGCCTGCTGCGTTGTCTCCCGCAAAAGTAATCGGTTTTTGGATTTCGCTGCCGATGTTGTTCAACGCACCTTGAATGGTGTCGGCCGCTTCGTATCGGCTGCCGTCGGCTTTGGTTACGGTAAACGCAGGCGCAGTTACCATGCCGCTGCCGGTATCAACCGTTACGCCCAATGCTTGAGCCAAGGGGGTCAGCTGCGATACGTTCACGGCATCGGCGGCATCTTTGCCTGCGGCAATATTGCTTACCGCTTTGCCGGAAGCGTTGATGCCTGCTTTAGTGATGCTCGGGCCGTTGTTGATGGCCAGGCCGTCTGAAGACAACACGCTGTCGCCGGCGGTAACGCTTCGGATATTCAGGTTTTCGGCCAAGTTGAACGTTACATCATTGCTATCGTCTGTTTTGCTGACAACAATATTGTTATCGGTGTTTTTCAAATCGACGCTTGCGCCCGGAACCACTTTGCTGCGGCCGCTGCCGTTGGCGGTTAAATCCCAACCTGCATTCACTTTGTCGGCCACGGCATCGAGCTGGGCCTTGTTCACGGCATCGGCCGCGTGCGTGCCTTCGGCCACGCCGGTAATCCGCGCATTGCCTGCATCAAAACCTTGGGCACTCACTTTGCCGGCAAAAGTCGGGGCATCGGCCAGTTGGATTTCCACCGCCCCGTCGGTTACCACCGTGCGGATATTGGCGGCTGAAGAAGATGCTCCGTCAACCAATGCACCTTTGATTTGCAGTTTGGAACCCAATTTTTGGTCTGAACCGCCTGCAACGATGGTGCTGGTGCCGTTATTGGTGTTGCCGCTCACGGTAATCGGATCTTTCAGCACGGTATTCAGATGGCCTAATGCTTCGCCCACCGTATTCACAGTAGCCGCAGGCGTGCCGTCTGCACGGGTAACGGTATATACCGGCTTCACCAACGCGCCGTCTTCACCCAAAGTGGTGCCCAACGCCGTTAATACTTCCTTCAATTGTGCGGTATTGACGGCATCGGTATCTTTAGTGCCTTTGCCTACATTGGTTACGCGGGTGGCTACGCTGGTTTGAGGGTCTTGAGCGTTCAGCGCACTCACGACAATATCATCACCTTCATAGCGTGTTTGGCCGTCGGACGCTTTCACAAAATAAGCTTTGCCTTGGTCATTCACTTTACGAACCAGCTGATCACCTGCGTTATTGACATACGAGAACGGCGAATCGGCAGCCACCAAAGCCAGATTTTCTACCGTAATGTCTTTCATGGCCTGCCGCAGCTGATCTACGTTAACCGCATCGGTTCCTTTTTCGCCTTGGGCCACGCCGGTAATCTGCAGGCCGCCGGCATCCAAGCCTTTCGCGCTTACCTTGCCTTTAAATGTGGGGTTGTCGGCCAGCTTGATGGTAATTTCGCCGTTGCCGTTGTTTTCGGTGACCAAATTGTCGGCAGAAGCCGCACCTGCAAAATTGCCCGCCTTGATGCCGATGGTAGAACCCAGTTTACGGGTGCTGTTTGCGCCCTTGTCGGCAGCAAACGTCAGCGGTTTTCCAATTTCTTCGTTCAGACCGGCCAAGGCTTCCTGAACCGTATGCACGGCAGGTTTCGCCTCACCCTCGGTATTGTTGACGACATAGTTCGGCCGGGTGTAGGTATCGGTTGCCGCGTCATAGCTGCCGCCCAAAGCCGCCATGTTGGCTTTGGCAATATTGTCGCTGTCTTTCAGTTGGCCGACATTAACCGCGTCGTCATCGGCTTGGCCTGCCGCCACTTTGGCAATTTTCTTACCTGCGGCGTCGATACCGGCTTTGGTTACGCTCGGGCCGCCTTCAATGGTGAGGCCGTCTGAAGACAACTTGCTGTCGCCGGTAGTCAGGCTTGTGGCTGTTAATTCGGGATTGAGTCGGATTTGGATGCCGTCTGAATTGGCTGTGGTGGAGATATTGCCGTCGCCGGATACGGTAACGCTTTCGCCTAATTTCTTAACCGAAGAGGTGCCGCCGTTGCCGTCGCTAAAGGCCAAACCTTTGCCGTCAAGCGCTTCTTTGGCTGCTACGCCTTTTTTAATGTCTTCTTTGGCAGCATCGGTCAAATCAACGGCATAGTCGGTAACATCGCTGCTGTTTTTCTGTCCGGCGGTAACTTTCACCGCATCCGAGCCGGACACAGTAGCTTTTTCAGCATGAACCGTATAGGCCGTATCGTTACCTTGAACAGCAGCCTCAACGCGCGTGTTGTTGCCTGCAACCACAGACGATGTTTTTTCCCCGTCGTTAATGGCTTTGGCTACATCGGTTGCCGTTGCGAACACATCACCGGCAGCTTGAGCAGTTACCGTACCGTCATTCACGTTGAAACCTGTTTTGTTCACCGAGAATCTAACGGTAGAAGCATTATCGCCAGTGGTTTCAACAAGCGCAGTCGTGCCTTCGCCGTTTACGAAATCCACTGCATCACCTTGTTTTACCAAATCTTTTTCTTGAGCATTGTTAAGCAGATTCCAACCGCCAGAGGCAACTTGATCCAATTGGCGTTTGGTTACGGCATCGCCTGCATTTTGGCCGTCTGCAATATTGGTGATGGCCTTACCGCCATTGTCGAGGCCGTCTGAAGACAAGCGCACGGCATTGCCGCCGTCGGCAGAGGTGAGGGTAATTCCGTTGTTTGCTACTTTGGTTGCACCGGTGGTAATGCTGCCGCCGACACCCAAATCTAGGGTTTTCGACAATTCGATGGAAATCGTACCGTTATCGGCAGTGGTACTGATATTGGCATCAGCACCTTTAACGGCAACCGTTTCTCCCAGCTCACGCTTGAATTGTGCACCTTTATCGCCTACAAAATTCAAACCTTGGGCGATTTTGTCTGCATTTTGTCGGATAGAAGCAGCATTTTCGGCAATCTTGACCGTATTTTCACCGGCCTTGTCAGCAGCCTCTTGCAGCTTGGTTTCATTCGCAGCAATTTTAGCGGCATGCTCTTGGATAGATGCGGTATTCTGAGCAATCTTGCCCGCATTATCAGCCGCTTTATTGGAAGCCTCTTCCGCCTTAGCTTGGTTTTGTGCTAGCTTGGTTGCATGGTCTTGAATAGATGCGGCATGTTGGTCAATTCTGGCGGCATTGTCGGTAGCTTTGTCAAAAGCCTGCTGCGACTTAGTCTTATTCGCCTCGATTTGGTTTTTCACGGTATCGGCCAGTTTGAACGTTACACTACCGTTAGCGGCTTGGGTTACAATCTCATCAGTCGTTCCGTTGAACTGAACAGGTTGGTTCAAAGCACTGCTGCCGCTTGAGCCATTGTCGCCACCATATTGGATATTGAGATTGGTACCGTCGGCTTTGGCCAATAAAGAAGTATCTAGCGACAAATCGTAAACGTTTGCACCGTTTTCCTGTTTGGTAACCACATTCACGGTTTGGTTGGATGAAGTAACTTTTGTACGGCCGCCGTCAACATAAGCCTTATTAGCAGCATGGCCATCTGCCGTAGGTGTCGCCACACCCGTAATCACTTTATTGCCTGCGTTGATACCGGTATTATTGATCACCACTCCATCAACGGTTACGCTGTCAAAAGCAACGTTATCTTGGGTGGCGATACTCACTTTCTTACCGCTTTGGGTAATTGCGATGTTTTTGCCTGCATCAACCGTAAACAGCTCGCCGTTTTGAACTTTTTCTTCTTGGTTACCCGCTACTACCCCCCCATTTGAAGCAGAAGTATTAAACTTAAAGCCGGCAGCCTTCAATTGCGCTACGTTAACGGCGTCGGTTTCTTCTTTACCCGCTGCCAAACCAGTAATTTGACGGGTTTGGTTATCAGCCGTACTACCCACGGCAACCGCACCTTTGGTAGATTTCCAAGCAGCACCGTTTTTATCGGCAACGGCATTCAAAGGATCTGCTCCGATAACGCCTTTATCAGTAGCCGCCTTGCTACCGCGTCCCAAAGCTACGCCGTCTGAAACGGTTACGCCGGTATCGCTACCCAAAGCAACGGCACCGGAAACTGCCGTCTCTCCTTGAAAAGTGACGGTATCCGTGCGATTGAGCTGGGTAATATTTGTAGTACTCAAAGCCGCGCTCGTGGCACCAATCTTGACATTGTTACCTAAAATAAACGTATCGTTGGAACGGCTGCCGACAATATTTTTGTTACCGATAGCATAACTCTCTTGTCCCCCTACAACGCTGCGGCGGTCAATGGCTCGATTACCGTTGATTGTTTGATTATTTTGAATAGAGCTGCTCAAAGCACCCGAATAGGCTCCGCTCACTACCGAACCGGAACCCAACGCGACACCGGCATGTGCACCGGCAGTAACCAAAGCATCGCTGCCAAGCGCGATACTGCTGTCAGCATGAGAGGCCGAATAACGGCCTACTGTTGTTGCGCGCTCTCCTGCATAAGCAGTAGTGCCCACAGCCACACCATGTGCTTTCTTAGCTCTGGCTTGCGAGCCGACGGCAGTAGCATAATTACCTGCCTCGGCATACGAACCGATGGCCAAGCCGTTTTCTTCTGTAGCCTTGGCAGCATTGCCGATGGCTACCGTGCTTCGGGCAGTTGCTTGAGAATTCACGCCGACAGCAATAGAAGACTGCGCCGATGCAGTATTGCTTTTACCGATGGCAAGCGCATTATCATGAGATACGGTATTGGTAGAACCTATCGCGATAGCAGGCTCTTCATTAGCGGTTCCGTTACCGCTTACCCTATTGTCGCTACCCATTACCAAAGCGTGTGTGCGCGTAACTGTATTAGTATTACCTTGAATATGCACATCAGCATCAGCAGCCACTATATTGCCTTTACCGACAACTGTACTACTGTTGGCAGAAATTCCAACTTTCCCTCCTACAGCATTCCCGCGCTGATGGTTACCGCTACCCAGCACATAAGTATCTCTACCCGATACCAAGTTTTCCGAACCGATAGAAACAGACTGATCGCCCGAAACGGTTGAATCGCTCCCCACCACAACAGATTTAACCGCAGTTGCCGATGCGCCTACACCGGCGGCAATTGCCTTACTTGCAATTGCGCCGTTATTGTTATAGTTACCTGCCGTAGTCACCGCAGGTACACCTGTAGTATTCACACTGTAAAAATGAATTTGCTCACTTTGAAGCGTGGTAACGTTTCTATCCACATCTGTCAGTTTTTTGGCTACTGCATAAAGTTGGCTGCCGTTGATGCCGTCTGTGCTGTTTTCAGAAACTTCACCCGGAGCAACGTGCTTTAGTTGGCGTTCATAATTTGCTTTGCCGAACGAAACCTGATCTCCTGCCTTTAAATTACTGCCGCCGCTAAAAGTAAACGTGATGCCGTTAATTTCAACATTACGGGGGGCGACTGCAGCACTTTCAGTAGTTGAACCAGCGCCGATGGCCACAGCATTCTCTTTATCGGCGTGAGACCCCACCCCCAAAGCGACGGAAACATCGCCTTGCGCATGAGCACGCGAACCAAATGCAGTTGCCAATTTACCGGCAATCGTGGACACACCTACAGCCACACCACCGTCTTCAGTAGTAGTTTTAGGATATGGATTTTTGCCTACCAAAGGATTTCCCGTAAGCTGCTGATATTTATTCTTTAAATCCGTAGGCATCACATCCAAATCATCGCCACCAATGGCTACGGAAGATTTGCCTTGCGCATTCGTATCTGCACCTAATGCAATAGACTGCGCCCCCGGGGCTTTAGCATTCGATCCAATCGCTATTGACTGATGGTGATTGGCAGAAGTATTTACACCGCAGGTCAAATTACTGTTTGTAGTATTTCCTGTGTTGTTTTCCGCATTACACGTCACCGGCGCAGCATTTACTACCCCACTCAACCCAAAAGCCATACCCAACATAAATGGTATGGTGCGCAACGTAGAAATTAAATATCCCGGCCTTTCTACTTTTGCTTGTGAGCCACTTACCGGCTTCCCCTTGGCCTTCTCGATTTCCGAAACGGCAACCCAAGCCCCCAATGCTTCATTCCAAATACTACGGTAACTTTTATTCATCATTTTTTCCTTTATTTTTCGCTGGTTATTTCTTTTGGCAGCCGCACTCAAACTTCCCGTGCCAAAACCAAACTGACGTTTATTGTCACTTACCATCAAAATATGAATATCTCATCTATACCCAAATTGATAGTAAGAAAGATTATACAAATTACGTTTATTATAAAAAACAGCCTTTTATCTAAACATCATTGCACAAAACAATCTTTACTTAACAATAATTAATATAAACACACAGTAACCATGCAATTGACGTGCCACTTTTACTTAAAACGGTATAGTTTCTGTTAATATTATTTTTAACAAAGAAAAGGATAGGTAAAATAAAAATCATTTAAAAACATATATCTATATTTTAAAAGATTATACAAAACGAATAAAAAACATGTATTTAACCTATTTCATTTAAATCTGCTGTTCATTTTTATGTAATCAAATCGTAAAGACGCAATACAGCAGAAGGCCGTCTGAAAAAGATTTTTCAGACGGCCTTCTGCTGTTGGATAATTTAGGCATATCGTCAATCAGCTTGTTCGGCGGTTATGCAGACACCCCGCTTTACGCGCATATTTTAAACAGGCTGACACCTCTGCAAGTGGTTCAACCATATATATAGGAATCATCATGGAAAACATCCGCCAAGCTTTACATCTTTACCTGGTTGCGGGCACTCAAGACTGCAATCATCTCAACGGCACGCCCGAACGCAATTTGCTGGACGTATTGGAACAAGCACTGCAACACGGTATTACCTGTTACCAGTTGCGCGAAAAAGGCAAAGGTTCGCTGCACGATCGGCAACACATTCTGCGGCTTGCGGAAGCCTGCCGGGACTTGTGCCGGCAATATCATGTGCCGTTTTTTATCGATGATGATATTCAGATGGCCTTAGCTGTCGGGGCAGACGGCGTTCATATCGGCCAATCCGACATGCCTGTTGCCGAAGCTGCCGAACTTTGCGGCGGCAAACTGATGATAGGTTTGTCGCACAACACCTTGGCAGAAATCGAGGCCAGCCGCCACAACCCTGCTTTGGCTTATTGTGCCATCGGCCCGATTTTCGCCACCCAATCGAAAGAAAAACCTAACCCTACCGTCGGCATAGAACGCATACGCGAGATCCGCCGGAGCGGTTTCGAGCGGCCTTTGGTGGCCATCGGCGGTATTACAGCCGAAACGGCTGCGGAAATCCGCCAAGCGGGGGCAGACGGCATTGCCGTAATATCGGCGATTACCCGCGCCGAAGATGTCGGTAAGGCGGTGCAGGCTTTGCTCGGCTGATATACGACAGATGGTGCTTTTATTGTTCTCTGTATTTTTTCAGACGGCCCGAACCTGTGCAAAGCCCTAAATTATGAATACATGCAGAAATGCGCCGCATTTAAGGTTTTTGCAAAGGTCTCCGCACGCTAACGCTTCATACGGCCTGATGCTATATAATGCCGTCTGAAAAACTTTTTTCTTCATACCATGTATATTGATTTTCACCGCCCCGTGCTGGCTATCGACACCAGCACGTCGTTTTTATCACTGGCTCTGCGTGCAAACGGCAAGCTTTTCATGCGCCACATCGAAGCGGGTAACGAGCAGTCGGAGCTGATATTGCCGCTGATCGGCGAGCTGTTTGCAGAAGCAGGCATCAACGCTGCCGATTTGGCCGCCGTTGTGTATGCGCAAGGGCCGGGTGCGTTTACCGGCCTGCGCATCGGCACGGGCGTGGCACAAGGTTTGGCCACTCCCTTCGATACCCCGCTTATCGGCGTGCCGTGCTTGGATGCGGTGGCTTTCCAAATCAGCGCACCTTATGTATTGGCCGCCACCGATGCCCGCATGGGTGAAGTCTTTTATGCGTGGTTCGACACCGCCGCAGGCCACCGTTTGAGCGACTACCAAGTCGGCAAAGCGGCAGACATCGCCGCCCCCGAACATGCCGCATACGCCCACATTCAAGGCATAGGCAATGCGTTTGCTTTAGACGGCAAACCGCCCTTCAACGGCCATTCCGCCATGCCGACTGCCGAGGATTATCTCAATCTGGCGGCAAGCGGCCGTTACCAAGCTACCGATGCCGCACATGCCGAGCTGCTTTATGTGCGCAACAAAATCGCACTCACCGCCAAAGAGCAGGCCGAGCGCAAAGGCGGCCAACCGTGATACGCGATGCCGTTGCCGCAGATTGTGCCGCACTTGCCCGGCTCGATGCGCTGTGCAATCCTTCGCCGTGGTCGGCGCAACAATTTCAGACGGCCTTAAACAGCCGCTTCGATACGGTTAAAGTTTATGAACACGCCGCCGCCATCGCCGGTTTTGCCGTATGGCAAACCGTATGCGGCGAATCCGAACTGCACCTGATTGCCGTTGATCCCGCTTTACGGCGCAACGGTTTGGCCTCGCAACTGATGAACGCTTGGTTTCAGACGGCTCAAACCGAACCGGTGGAAAGATGGTTTTTAGAAGTGCGCGCCGCCAACCATGCCGCCCGTTCTTTATACGAACGCTACGGTTTTAGCGAATGCGGCCGCCGCCGGCATTATTATCCGCTGCCCGACGGCAGCCGCGAAGATGCCGTATTAATGGAGAAAACATGTTAAGCAGCCGTTATCTGCATTTGCACGAAGCATTGGGCTTGGGGCCGATGTGGTTGAAGCAGGGCGCGAAAGTTCTGCCTGCAACCGCTTCCGTCGCAACCGCAGCCACCGTTGCGGTTTCCGTTCCGTCCGCCCAAGCTGCCGCCGAACATCAGCCTGTTTCGGCACGCACGGCTTACCATGCACGTTTGGCTGCCATGGCGGCAATCGGCAAAAGCCATCCGCTTTCAGACGGCACGTCCGCCCGCTCTCAAGGGCCGTCTGAAAACATACCCGCCAACACCGTAGAAACGCCCGCAGCCGAACAAACACAGGCACTACCCGCCGCCATTCCCAACACCGCTCCCGTTGCAGATATCCAACCCGCCCGCCTGATGGTGGTCAGCATTTGCCCCGCTTTGGAAGACAGCACGGCCGGACGGCTGTTCAGCGGTGATGCCGGCATTCTGCTCGACAACATGCTGGCGTCTATCGGCCTTCAACCTGCCGATGCACACAAAACCGTTTGGGTTAAAACCGCCGCCGTTTTCACCCCCGAACCCTCTTCCCGGCAAATTGCCGAAGGGCTGCCGCAGCTTCAAGCCGAATTGGCGGCTTCCCAAGCCCTGTCCGTGCTGTTTTTGGGGCAGATTTTCGAACGGCCGCATCATACCGATACCATCCGCGAGTTATGCGGCGATCTCCCCTATTTCATCATCCCGCATCCCGCCCGCCTGCTCCGCCAGCCCCATCTGAAAAGGCAGGCGTGGGAAGAACTGAAAAAACTGCGTTCGCACTTATCCGGCCAACCGTCCGAACATTAACTTTCAGACGGCCTCATTCTAAATATAGAGCGAATAAACTTATTTTTGATACAAGGCAGCAACGCCGCAGCAGAAATAAAGTTTGCTTGGCACATCAGACCGAAACCGGCGGCATGGAATATTTGGCAAACATAAAACCGATTCGCTATATAATCCCTTTTAACGACACGCCCTAAATGTTGTTTGGAAAAACGCCTTCAATATTCCGCCTAGGGAGCCATCATGCACAGCCAGCCGCCCTCCACTCTGTTTTCCTTACGCCACCTGATTATTGTGGGCGCCAGCGAACGCCGCCACAGCTTGGGCGAACGCCTGCTGACTTCACTGTTACGCACCCCTTTCAACGGGCAGATTACCCCAGTTAACCTGCGCCACAAAACCGTGGGCGGCCTGAAAGCCTACACCAACATCGGCCGCGTTCCCGAAGCCGCCGATGCCGTTGTGGCCGTTACCCCGCCCGACAGTTACGAAGCCGTGCTGAAAGCCTGCCGCAAACAGAATATCCCCTACGCAGTATTGATACAGGATTGGGAAAACCTGCCCGAAGACATCCTCGACAAAGCGCGAACCATCGTGCAAAAAGCCCGCAAACTCAACGTACAGGCCATCGTCTGCCACCCCGGCGGCATCCACATTCCCGCCTTGGGCTTAAATGCCGGCACAGGCGGCGACGCACCGGCAGGCAACATCGGCCTTATCAGCGGCCATCCCTCCGAAAGTGCCGAAGCCATCGCTCTATTAAAACAGGCCGGATTAGGCATCTCATGCCATATCGGGCTGCACCACCCGCTCAGCCCCACCTCTTCGGCCGACATCATGGCTCTCTTAAGCAACGACCCCAACACCCACATCATCGTTTCCGCCTACAACCGCCACGAACACCCGCGCACCCTGTTCAGCATCATACGCCGCACCGTACGCCGCAAACCCGTTATTTTGTCGGTTACCTCCTATACCGACAAAGAAGAAAAAGCGGTTTTAAAAGCCCTGTCGCTGCGCACAGGCGCCATTGTCGTCTTTTCCCCCGAAGAATTGGCCGCCGCTTTACACACCCTGTCCGCACGCAAACATACCGCCCGCAAACTGCACCTGATTGCCGACAAACCCTGCGGACGCCTGCACAGCAAAGCAGAATCACTCGGCATTGCCCTACAAATCCCCCCCGGAAACCAAAGGCCGTCTGAAAACCCATACGGCTATATCGGCCCCAACCCCACCGCCATGCACTACCGCTCATTGGCCGACGGCATTTTGCAACATCACCAAACCGAAGCCCTTTTGGCCGTAGTTTCCGGCACCGACCCCAACGCCCGAGACACCACCCGTATTCTGAGCCACCTGCAAAAGCAGTCCGAAAAACCCCTCTATATCGTCAGCCCCTTTTCAGACGGCCTGCTTGGCTTCAACCGCACCATCCAAGCACTAACCGCCTTCCGCTTCCAAGCCGACCATGCCGCATTTACCGCCAAACTGGTGCAAACCGCCAAACCCCTGCCCGCCTACGTCAAAACCCCCGACGCACAACAGGCCGCCCGTATAGGCAACCAACCCGCCGAACTTGCCGCCGCCCTGTTCTTACCCGAACCCGGCAGCGCAGAATCCCCTGTATTCGCCACACTCCGTTTCAGACGGCATCCCCACTACGGAGCCGTCCTTTACGTCGACACACACGGCCAAACCACCGCCTATCTGCCCCCCTTCAGCACATTAGACACCGAAAGGCTGATTCAGCAAACCGATCTCAAACGCCATCAAAAAACCCTGCACCAACTTCTGCACAGCCTGAACACCGTTTCAGACGGCCTGCCCAACATCGACAGCATCACCGTAACCATCGGCGCCGACGGAGCCTGCACAGAAATCATCCCGTCGGAAACCGCCGGCCATACCCCCAACATTCTGGCCCCCTACCCCGCCCGCCCCGCCCACACCTTTACCCTGAAAAACGGCCGAAGCGCACACATCCGGATCATGCTGCCTGAAGATGCAGAAGCCAAGCAAACATTCGTACGCAATCTCTCCGACCACCATCGCTACACCCGCTACATGGCTCATCTCAAAGAACTTACCCCCGCCATGCTCGCACAAGCCTGCAACCTCGATTACCACTACGAAGCCGCCGTAGTGGCCGAAGCAGAAGACGGCACATGGCTCGGCGTATCCCGCTTCAGCAGCACCGGCATTCCCGAGCGGTGCGAATTCGGCATCAGCATTGCAGAAGCCGCACAAGGGCAAGGGCTGGCCGTCCACCTGATGCAGCAAATCATCCATCTGGCCAAACAGCAAGGCTACCAAGAAATGTATGCCGAAATCCTCAAAACCAATCCCGCCATGCACAAACTCGCCGAAAAACTCGGCTTCAGCGCCCACCCCTCCCCTTTCGACAACACCCTAACCGAAGTCATATTCAACCTGAATCCCGAACCCGACACGCCGGTAAACAACATCAAGCGCAACTTAAAACAACAAATACTTGCACTGAGATCGTAATTTATTCTAAAATTAGCGGTTTTCTATACATCCGATTTTTATCAAAGGAACCACTCATGGTAGTTATCCGTTTAGCCCGCAGCGGCTCAAAACACCGCCCGTTCTACAACGTAGTTGTAACCGACTCCCGCAGCCGCCGCGACGGCCGTTTCATTGAGCGCGTAGGTTTCTACAACCCCGTAGCCAACGAAAAACAAGAGCGCGTACGCCTGAACGCCGACCGCCTGAACCACTGGATCGCACAAGGCGCACAAGTGAGCGACGCCGTAGCCAAATTGGTTAAAGAGCAAAAAATCGCTGCTTAATCAAAGACACATACTGCCATGACCGACACTCAGCAAAGGGTAGCCATGGGCTACATCAAAGGCGTATTCGGAATCAAAGGCTGGCTCAAAATCGCCGCCGACACCGAATACACCGACAGCCTGCTGGACTACCCCGAGTGGCAGCTTAGCAAAGACGGTCGCCGCCTGAATGTTACGCTGGAAGCCGGAAAAATCGTTAACGGCGAGCTTCAGGTAAAATTTGAAGGAATAAACGATCGCGACGAAGCCTTCGCTCTGCGCGGTTACACCATCGAAATCCCCCGCGAATCATTCGCACCCGCCGAAGAAGGCGAATATTACTGGGCAGACTTAGTGGGCATGACTGTGGTCAACACAGAAAACATCACACTGGGCACGGTAAAAAACCTGATGGAAACCGGCGCACACGACGTTTTGGTAGTAGATGGCGATTACGGGCAAAAACTGATCCCGTTTGTTTCACACTTCATCGGCAATGTCGATTCCGAAAACAGAATCATCACCGCCGATTGGGGCACAGATTACTGATGCTGATTCAAGCCATTACCCTGTTCCCGGAAATGTTTGACAGCATTACCCGATACGGCGTAACCGGGCGGGCATTAAAACAGAGCCTTTGGCAGTTTCAAGCCATCAACCCCCGCCGTTTTGCCGACAACAAACTCGGCTACATCGACGACCGCCCTTTCGGCGGCGGCCCCGGCATGATTATGATGGCACCGCCTTTGCAGGCAGCTATCGAAGAAGCAAAACAACAACAAAAAACCGGCAGCGGCAGAGTAATTTACCTCAGCCCCCAAGGCATGCCGCTAACCCATGCCAAAGCAGCAGAATTAGCCGGGCTCGACAACATTATCTTATTGTGCGGCCGTTACGAAGGCATAGACGAACGCCTGCTGCAAAGCAGCGTAGATGAAGAAATCAGTATCGGAGATTTTGTGGTTTCCGGCGGCGAATTACCTGCCATGATGCTGATGGATGCAGTATTAAGATTGATACCCGGTGTTTTGGGCGATGCCCAATCGGCAGAACAAGATTCGTTTTCAGACGGCCTCTTAGACTGCCCGCACTACACCCGACCGATAGAATTTCAGGGCATGGAAGTTCCCGAAGTATTACGCACGGGAAACCACGGCCTGATAGCGGAGTGGCGGTTGAAAGAATCGCTGCGCCGCACTTTAGAGCGCCGCCCCGACTTACTGGCCAAGCGCAGTTTAATCCCAAAGGAGTCCCGCCTCTTGGAAGCAATCAAAGAAGCAATCAAACAAGAGCAACAGGACAGCCAATCATAATTTAGGAAATAAACACATGAACCTGATTCAACAATTAGAGCAAGAAGAAATTGCCCGCTTGGGCAAAACCATCCCCGAATTCGCTCCGGGCGACACCGTTGTCGTATCTGTGCGCGTAACCGAGGGCAACCGTACCCGTCTGCAAGCTTACGAAGGCGTAGTAATCGCCCGTCGTAACCGCGGTTTGAACAGCAACTTCATCGTTCGCAAAATTTCAAGCGGCGAAGGCGTTGAGCGTACTTTCCAACTGTATTCTCCCAACGTAGAGAAAATCGAAGTGAAACGCCGTGGTGACGTACGCCGTGCCAAACTGTACTACTTGCGCGGTCTGACCGGTAAGGCTGCCCGTATTAAAGAAAAATTGCCTGCCCGCAAAGGTTAATTTTCAACACACAACAAATACCCGCTTTCCAAGCGGGTATTTTTATTAGGACGAAGTCTTTTATTAAAAGAAATTTAGACTTATATAGCCAACCAATTTAATTTGAATACAAGGCGGCAAGCCGCAAGCAGTACAGCTAGTACGGAACCGATTCTGTTGCCGCTTCAGCGGCTCACACAATCGTTCTCTTTGAGCTAAGGCACAGCAACACCGTAGTAAAAGCGAAGCGGATTGGCTATACCCGTATTGCCTGCGGCTTGCCGCCTTGTTGCCGCCTTGTATTAATAAAGTATTGATTGACTGTAAGTTTTTCAAAAGTCTCTACGTTTTTTCAGACGGCCTCCATCTCCACCGGCTGTGCAATGAAGCCCTACTTCTTACAACTTCCGATTTTCGTACCGCTTTTTAAGGAATAAATATCGCAGTCTTGCGCAAACGCCAGTTTACCCCGATAGGATTTGCGGATAGCTGCGGATGTGGCCGGTTGTACATTTTCGGTGCGGCGCATGAAATGTGTAAGCACCACGCTGCGGCTGCCGGTTTTTTGGGCAATTCTACCGATTTCAGACGGCTTCATATGTAATTTCACGGCCACACGGTCGGTGCTGCTCTCGGGCACGGCATTGTGCGCGATGAACACATCGGTATTCTTAGCCAATGTATCCAATGTTTTACCTGCATTACTGGTGTCGCCGGATACGGTAACGGAACAGCCGTTTTTCTCGATACGCCAGCCTAAAGAAGGCAGCAGGCCGTGTTCTACGGGAATCGCTTTCAAGGTAAAACCGCCGAGTTTGGTTTCAAACAGTTTGGGCTGTTTTTTATCGGCGTTAACGGCTATCGGTTTCAGGGCGAAAGCCGCTTCTCCTGTGAGGAAATCCGACAAATAAGGATAAACGCCTTTTTCGCCAAACTGCCGCTCTACGAATAACGGCGTGGTCGGGATAGTGTGGTTCCCGGTGGGTCCGTAGACCGGTAAGTCGCGGTTGCGGCCTGAGAAAAAGGAGGCTTTGACCAATGCGGGCAAATCGTTGGAATGGTCAACGTGGAAATGGGTAAACAGCAAAGCTTCCAAGTCTTTAATGTCGCCGCCCGCCCGCTCGAAGTTGAGCGACGAACCTGCGCCAAAGTCGATAATGAAACGGGCTTTGCCGTTTTCGCGCACCAGATAGCCGGTAGACGCTCGTTTGTCGCTTAGCTCAGGACCACCCGAACCGAGCACCACTACGTCCAAGCCGGCATTCGTGCACTGAGCGGCGTGTGCGGCGGCAGGAACGGCGGCCAACCCCAACATGAGGTTGAAAAAGAATTTGGGTTTTAAGAATCGTGAGTACATTTTTTTAACCTTAAGTCTTGTTATGAAAAAGGATTTAAGCAATGGTGTAAGCATAAGGGCGAAGTCGGGGCCGTCTGAAAGTTTTCAGACGGCCTCATGCCATCGGGCACTCGGGCTAATGTGGCTCAAACGGCAAACTCCGCCCACACCGGCGCATGGTCGCTGGGGCGTTCTTGTGCACGGGTTTCCAAATCCACCTGCACGTCTTGCAGGGCATCGCGCAAGGCGGGAGTGATCAGCAGGTGGTCGATACGCAAACCCTGTTTGCGTTGGAACATCGCGCCGCGGTAATCCCACCATGTGTACATCACTTCTTGCGGATAGCGGTGGCGCAGGCTGTCGGTTAAACCCAGATCGAGCAGGTTTTGGAACCACGAACGTTCGATACTGGTGCAATGGATTTTTTCGCGCCATTTTTCGGAGTCGTAGCAATCCAAATCGGCTGGAGCGATATTGAAATCACCCAGCAACACCAGCTTTTCGTAGCGGCTCATCTCATCGCGCACAAATTCGGTTAACGCGGCAAACCATTGTTCTTTATATTGGAATTTCGGACTGTCGGGTGCTTCGCCGTTCACGCAATATACATTAATCACGCGCACGCCGCCGATAGTGGCGGCAATCACGCGCCGCTGCGGGTCGTCGGGCAGCGCAGGCAGGCCGGTGTGTACGTCTTGCGGTTCGGTTTTACTGATGATGGCCACACCGTTATAGGTTTTTTGGCCGCTCCATACGGTATGCCAGCCGCTCATTTGAAAAACGGCGGCGGGATATTTGTCTTGATCGAGTTTCAGTTCCTGCAATACCAGAATGTCGGGGTTGTGTTGTTGCAGCCAGTCTTGCACTTGCGGCAGGCGCACATTGAGGGAATTTACGTTCCAAGTGGCAATTTTCATGATATGTTTTGTCTGTTTCCAAATAGTTTTCAGACGGCCTCCTTATGACCACTGTTTTCCTGTACGGCACGGAGTACGGCAGCAATCAGTGGTGAAGTAAGCCGGTATTGCATCACACGGTGGTAGCGGGTGAAATCAACTACTCCGCTGCTACGCATTTTGTTCAAATGGTTGGACACGGTGGTTACGTGAATGCCCGTTGCTTGGGCAATTTCTCCTGCACTATGCTCGCTTTCCAACAGCAGCTTCACAATAGCCAACCGCTGCGGATGGGCAATCAGCTTGAGCTGCATGGCTGTGCGGACGGTATCGGATGATATTTCCATAGTTATAGTTAGTAGCGGTTTGTTATAGAGCTATTCTATACCATTCAAGGAAGATAGCGAAGCAAACTGATACAGCCAAGCACATCTGAAGTGCATGCTTTTTCAAAAGTTTCCATGCCGACGGGCTTTTTTGCATTTGCGGTTTTAATAACTCGGTTTAACAATAACAATGAATCCGGCCGCCCCTGCCGGTATGATTTTTGTTATATTGCCCTAAGTCAACCGTCTTAACATCAAACGGGCTTTGAATTTACCGCATCCGGCACTATATAAACCCCGTTTGATTTCTTTTCTTACCTGTTTTTATTCAGACGGCCCCACGCTTTGAAAAGGCCGTCTGAAAACACCTAATAAGGAAAAACATGAGCAACGTATTACTGAACCTTGCCGACGAGCCGCGTTATCACGATATCCAAACCGCCGATATCCGCCCCGCGATGGAAACCGCCATGAGCGAAGCACGCGCCCAAATCGCCGCCGTCAAAGCCCAAAGCGACATCACTTGGAACAACACCGTCGAGCAGCTTACCGACATTACCGAGCGCGTCGGCCGCATTTGGGGCGTGGTAGCGCACCTGAATTCGGTGGTGGATACGCCCGAACTGCGCGCCGTGTACAACGAATTGATGCCCGAAGTAACCGTATTTTTTACCGAAATCGGCCAAGACATCGAACTCTACGAGCGTTTTAAAGCCATCAAAAATTCGCCCGAATTTGCCAAACTCGATACGGCCCAGCAAACCAAACTCGATCACGACCTGCGCGACTTCGTATTGAGCGGTGCCGAATTGCCGCCCGAACAGCAGGCAGAGTTTGCCGCGCTGCAAACCGAAGGAGCACAGCTCGGCGCGCAGTTCTCGCAAAACGTGCTCGATGCCACCGATGCCTTCGCGCTTTATTTCGACGACGACAGCCAACTCTCCGGCCTGCCCGAAGACGCGATGGCCATGTTCGCCGCCGCAGCCCAAGCCGAAGGCAAGGAAGGCTACAAAATCGGCCTGCAAATGCCGCACTACATCGCCGTGATGCAATACGCCGACAACCGCGAATTGCGCGAAAACATCTACCGCGCCTACGTTACCCGCGCCAGCGAATTGAGCGACGAAGGCAAGTTCGACAACACCGCCAACATCGGCCGCCGCTTGGAAATCGCTTTGCAGGAAGCCAAACTGCTGGGCTTTGCCAATTTCGCCGAATTGTCGCTCGCCACCAAAATGGCCGACACCCCGCAGCAGGTGCTGGACTTCCTGCACGACTTGGCACGCCGCGCCAAACCCTTTGCCGAGAAAGACTTGGCCGAAGTGCAGGCGTTTGCCCGCGAAACCTTGGGCATTGCCGAACCGCAATCTTGGGATTTGACCTATGCCAGCGAAAAACTGCGTCAGGCCAAATATTCGTTCAGCGAAACCGAAGTGAAAAAATACTTTCCGGTAAGCAAAGTGCTGGCCGGTTTGTTTGCCCAGATCAACCGTTTGTACGGCGTGAACTTCATTGAAAAAACCGTACCCGTATGGCACGCCGACGTGCGTTATTTCGAGCTGGAAAAAGGCGGCTCAATCATCGGCGGCGTGTATATGGACTTGTTTGCCCGCGAAGGCAAGCGCGGCGGGGCTTGGATGAACGACTACCGCGGCCGCCGCCGTTTCATTTCCGGCAACCGCATCGGCCAAACGCAAACACCCGTTGCCTATTTGGTGTGCAACTTTACCCCGCCCGTGAACGGCAAGGAATCGCGCTTGAGCCACGACGAAATCATCACGCTTTACCACGAAACCGGCCACGGCCTGCACCACCTGCTCACTCAGGTTGACGAACTGGGCGTATCCGGCATCAACGGCGTGGAATGGGATGCGGTGGAGCTGCCGAGCCAGTTTATGGAAAACTTTGCGTGGGAATACGACGTGCTGGCGGAAATGTCGTCGCACGAAGACAACGGAGCCGCCCTGCCGCGCGAATTGTTCGACAAAATGATGGCAGCGAAAAACTTCCAGCGCGGCATGTTCCTCGTGCGCCAAATGGAATTTGCCCTGTTCGACATGCTGATTTACAGTGAAAGCGACGAAGGCCGTCTGAAAAACTGGGCGCAGGTGTTGGAAAACGTGCGTAAAGAAGTGGCCGTTATCCAGCCGCCTGCCTACAACCGCTTTGCCAACAGCTTCAGCCATATCTTTGCGGGCGGCTATTCGGCAGGCTATTACAGCTACGCATGGGCGGAAGTGCTGTCGGCCGATGCCTACGCCGCTTTTGAAGAAAGCGACGACATCAAAGCCACCGGCAAACGCTTCTGGATGGAAATCCTCGCCGTTGGTGGTTCGCGCAGCGCGATGGAATCGTTCAAAGCCTTCCGCGGCCGCGAACCGCAAATCGATGCCTTACTGCGCCATAGCGGGTTTGATGTAGAAGCCGCTTAACGGGCAGATAACTAAAGGCCGTCTGAAAAAATGTTTTTCAGACGGCCTTTACTGCACAGATTGAACGGTGTTGAACAATCATAGGCAACGGTTAATCCCAATCTTGGGCAACAAAGTGCATCTCCCTGCCCGAAGCATCGCGCAGCACCAGTTTGTGCCCTTCGATACGGTAAGTGAAAGTGCCTTCAATACGCTCCGCAAAGGCTTGTTCCAATGCCATATTTTTATCGCAATACATACGGGTTGAAGCCACATTGCCGAATGAAATTTTCTCATCGGTAACGGAACCGGCACTCAGCATCAAGCGGTTGCAGCCCATATAGGCATTAACGCGGGGAAGTGTGCGCAAATCCATTTCTGCGCGGGCGGCAACCAGCTGTTGGCGGGTAAAACCTTCCAAACCGGATAGCATCCACACCCTTTTGAGGGTTACACCGGATGGCGCGGGTTGCTCCGCCTGCGGTTTTACTGATTCTGGTTGCGGTTTGGCAGGCGATGCAAAACAGCCTGTCATCAGAACCAAAGTTGATGCGGATAAAGCAATCCAAGTTTTCATATCAAGCCTTTCGGTTGTTGGTATATAGTCAATCAACTTAATTTTAATACAAGGCAGCAAGCCGCAGACAGTACAAGTAGTACGGAACCGATTCTGTTGCCGCTTCAGCGGCTTACAAAATCGTTCTTTTTAAGCTAAAGTGCAGCAACGCTGTAGTAAAGTTAAGTTGATTGACTATAGCATTGCGGATTGTACACTCGTCGGCACCATAAAACGCCTGTTTAACCGAACCTAACACGGCACCGCTGCTTCTATCAAAATCAACCCGTTTGCCATGAATGGCGTTTTTGCAAAAGTTTCGGCTCTAATAAGTTTTGCAAAGCCTGCTATCTGTATTAATATCTTGAAAATCATCATGGATTCATCACATTATTCCACTTCTGCCACCCTATGCGCGCAATGTGGCCTAGAACCCGAAAGCAGCCGAATCGATACCGCCACACTATACCGCCCCCGCTGCCAACCCCGCCTTTAGCCACCAGAAAGCCCAGCTGATGTCTTTTTTCAAGCCCCTTTTGTTCACCTTATTACTTGCCGCCAGCCCGTTTGCCGCGGCTTGTGCGCCCGACAATCCCGTCAAACTCGGCGCGCTCGACTGGGAAAGCGGACAATTCACCACCGCCGTCTTAAACACCATCTTGCGCGACGGCTACGGCTGCGCCACCGAAAACGTGCCCGGTACGACTACCGCTTTGGAAACCGCGTTGGCGCAAAACGACATTCAGATTATTGCCGAACAATGGGTCGGCCGTTCGCCGGTGATGCAGAAAGCCGTCGACGAAAAGAAAGCCGCCGTTATCGGCGACACGCTCAAAGGCGGGGCGCAGCAGGGCTGGTATGTGCCGGATTATGTGAAACAGGCACACCCCGATTTAAAGAGCATGGCCGACCTGCCCCGCTTCAAAGATTTGTTCCCCGACCCCGAATCGCCGCAAAAGGCACGCTTTCTCAACTGCCCTACCGGATGGACGTGTGAAGTCTTCAACACCCGTCTGCTCGACACCACCGGCCTCAACCGCAATTTCAATAACGTCCGCCCCGGCACCGGCGCGGCTTTGGATGCCGCCATTTCGTCTGCCTACGAGCAGAAAAAACCGATCTTGTTTTACTACTGGCAACCCACCGGCCTGATGGCGAAATACCGTTTCGAGCCGCTGGACTTCCCCGAACACCATGCCGCCTGTTGGGAAACCCTGCTGCAAGCCGACAGCAGCAATCAATGCGTATCGGGCTTTCCCGTGTCCAAACTCGCCGTTGCCGTTTCCACCCCGTTTCAGACGGCCCACCCCGAACTTACCGCCATGATCGAACGGCTGCAATTCGAGCCGGATATGCTCAACCGCACCATTCTCGAAATGTCGGAAAACAAACGCAGCGGCGATGCCCAAGCCAAGCTGTTTTTGCAGCAGCATCCCGAAATATGGCAGCAATGGGTTTCCGAAGAAGCCGCAGGCCGTCTGAAAGCCAAACTCGATATCCAATCGGCCGAGAGTAACGGCATTTTCCGCGTATGGTCGGTTTCAGACGGCCTCAACCGTTCGCTCAAGCAAACCGTGCAAAACCACGGCGACACTTTGCGCCAAGCCAGCGATGCCACACTCGCCCTGCTGCTGCCGCTCGAACGCCTGCTTCAGGCCATGCCCGCGTGGTTGGTGCTGCTGCTCACCGGCGCAGTCGGCTGGCACGCTACGCGCAAATGGTGGTTTGCCGCTTTGTGCATCGGCGGTTTCTATGTAATCGGCTCGTTCGGCCTGTGGTCGGCGTTGATGCAGACGCTCGCGCTGCTGGCCGCATCGGTATTGCTCACCGTGATCATCGGCATACCCGTCGGCATCTTCACCGCCTACCGCCCGCGCCTCTACAAGCTGCTCTCGCCCGCACTCGACGTGATGCAGACCATGCCGAGTTTTGTGTATCTGATTCCGGTGCTGATGCTGTTCGGCATCGGCAAAGTGCCCGCGCTGTTCGCCACTGTAGTCTATGCCCTCGCCCCGCTTATCCGCCTTACCGCCCTCGGCATCCGCCAAGTGAGCCCGCAAATGATTGAAGCCGCCATTGCATTCGGCAGCAACCGCTGGCAGCTGCTGAAATGGGTGCTGCTGCCGCAAGCCAAGCCCAGCATCATGGCCGGCGTAAACCAAGCCGTGATGATGTCGCTCGGCATGGTGGTACTGGCCTCCATGATCGGCGCGCGCGGGCTGGGCGAATATGTGCTGCAAGCCGTACAAACGCTCAACATCGGCCAAGGCGTTGAAGCCGGTGCCGCCATCGTGATTCTGGCGATTATCATCGACCGCATTACGCAGGCTTACGGCTGCGGCGGTAAAGATAAGCAGTCATAATCATACTCAAGCGCTACAATCAGCGACAAAACGTATGTAGCGAATAAACTTTTTCTGCTACGGTGTTGCCGCACCTTATCGCAGTAAAATTGAGTTGACTACTATATATTGAGCACCCGACAGGCCGTCTGAATAACTGCAGTTGTTTTTCAGACGGCACGGCATAAGACCTTTGTCAAAACCTTCAGATATATATAGAAACGGGTTTTGTTTGACAATCAAACAAAACCCATTTCGAAATCACACCCACTAGAGAGCGTATCGGAAAAAATACATTTCAATTCGCTCTATTCATACTATTTATTTACTCAAATAGCCTTTATATATGGCAATCACGATGGCTGCTTGGAGTTTGTTCCACTCAAGAGGAATCACAAAAGACCGCCCTTCACGCGGCAGCATGATTTCATCGGGCGCACCTCTGATCACAATCGGCACGGAAATTTCAAAATTTTCTCCAAATTCACTGCGCGCGTTTCCTGCAATCGTATTTGCCACTTCTCCTACGAGATCCATAATATTGGCTTCGCAAACATCACCCTCACCCATAAGCTCCAGCAGCCGCTGCGCCATGCTGGCCGGAGAGGTAAAGTAAACGACACCCTTATTATTGCCTGAAATGGCAATCACTCCGGAATAATGTTTTGCTGCAGGCATAACATTATCAACAAGATACGGCGTACCCACGAAGATTTCTTCTCCCGCGACTTGGCTGAAATACTTCTGCACGCCTTCTAAAAATACTTGAAGTTGTTTTTCTTTCATTTTTGCAATCCTTCTGCCAGTTCTTCAAGTGCCTCAAATAAATCTTCATCGGTAAAAGGCTTGTAAATAAAGCCTCTCGCACCATACTCCAAAGCTTTGATACCGGTTGCCTTATCGGCCAAAGCCGAAATCACCAGAATATTGGCGTTCTCGTCTAAATCGATGATGTGGCGGATACAGGCCAAACCATCCATCTCCGGCATGGTTAAATCCATCGTTACCATATCCGGCTTCAATACATCATATAACTGAACCGCATCTTTTCCGTTTGCCGCAGTGGCCACTACTTCGAAACCCCTGTTCTCAGAGCTGCGCGTAATGCGGTTACGGATGATATTGGAATCATCAACGACCATAATAGTAAGCATCATTTTCCCTTTTTAATGTTGACGTTTTAAATTATTTCGGCACGGTTAACGTAATGCATGTATAAGCGCCGGCTCGGGTAGCAATGGATACTTTGCCTTTCATTTGTTTGATCCGCTCACTAACAATATCCATACCCACACCTCTGCCTGCATCTTCATTATTTTCTAGCGCTGTTGAAAAACCGGGAGCAAATATTTTTTGAATAAGCGCCCTTTTGTCTAACTGGGCAGCTTCTTCTTGAGAATATTGACCTTTTTCAACCAGTTTGCTGCGAATCAATTCAACATTAATACCTGAACCGTCATCCTGCACTGTAAGGCAAACCGAATCTTTTTTATCTTCCAAAACCAAACGGAGATGCCCGGATTCCAGTTTGTGTTTTTTCAAGCGAACATCCGGTTTTTCAATCCCGTGAACAACAGCATTTCTTAATAATTGTACGGCCAGCTCCCTAAGTTGGCTTTTAATGGTCATGTTGATACCGGGTTCATCCATACCTTCACAGTGAAAATCCAATTTTTTTCCATTTCGTTCCGCCAACTCTCCCACATATTTGCCCAATTGTTTAGCCACTGAATCGGTAAATTTTGATTGGCGGCCTGCATGGTGGGCAGTTTTTCGGCCATGCTCGGATGACGTTTTATTAATCCGGCTGTTTAAATCTTCAATCATTTGCGTGAGGCTGAACAGCTCTTCCAATAAAACCGTGAGCGTTAAAAAGTCTTCGCCATTCAATACTTTTCTGTTTTGCAGCTCTTTTAAATTGTCTTCCGATCTTTCCGCAATAGCCACAAAACCATGAAGACTTAAAGAGCTGGCATCTCCCTTCATGCCGTGAACTTCCCTGAAGATAGCTTCAAGTTTGCGCAGAAAATCTTCCTGTGTTTTCGCAGAACGTTTCAATATCTCATTGATATTGTTATTTCGCTTTTTAGCAGTTTCAATAAAATCAAGCAGTAACTTGGGATCGGCATTTAAAATGAAAAACAGCATTTCGGTTTGCAAATCACTTTGTTTGCGCTCTTTTGAAATTTTTTCTGCCAACAAAACGGAATTGGTTTCATCGCTAACATTAACCAATACGCGTGCAATTTCTTTATTCTGATACACCCTGTTAAATTTGAAATCCAAATAGCGGGTTTCTTTCATACCTGCGCGATTGGTCACAACCATAGGACAACGCACAAACGGGTTCAAACTGCCTATCAGTTTTTCTTTAACTCTCGGATTGTATAGTTGGCGGATAAAACTGCTGGCAGTTTCCAAATCCTTAGGGCTTTCCACCATATCTGATAGAATATTGAGCATATTTTGTCCGCCAAAATTTTTTTTGCCCCATAAATTCTCTAATTCCTTAGAGTATTGAGTACCGATGTTCAAATCTTTATCCAGCAGAAACAGGCCGCTATTGATTGTCTGTAAAATTTCCTCATTTTCACGTCTGGCCACAGCAATTTCACGATCAGATTTTTCCAAACGGCGAACAAAGAAGCTTATAAAGAATAGAAAATACAACAGCGATAATCCGATACCGGCTATTTGAACGGCTTTTAAATTTACCGCCTTGTCCACAATTTCTTCATTCAGACCGACAATAATTTCATCAATGCTGTTATACAATGTTTCTTGATTGGCCAAAGCAAACTGAGTAACTTCATGGGCAAATTGGACATTTTGACCCGACTCAATAGGATGGTTTATTGTTTTACGCAGCAATATTTGATAGTTTTGCCAAATATCCTGCACTTTGGATAAAGATGCCCGAGTAACATCAGACTCCAAAGCCTGAATGCTGTCGAAACTTTCTACGATAGTGTAAGCCCCCCCTTTTTCCAACACCTTGATTAAGCCATATGCTGTTTCATAAGAGCTTTGTAAAGCTTGCTGTTTTTGAAGCTGAATTGAAATATATTCCTGATTGTTGGCATGCCAGCCTTTCTCAGACTGGATTACTCCATTTGTTTGATTATTTTTATTTTGAATCAGATCTTGCTCTAAATTTTTAATCCGCAACGATTCAACGGTTACCAACATATCGTAGAAAGTATCACTTAACGTACCCGCTGCATCAATTTGAGCCTGATTTTTTTCAATGTCTACAGATATGCTATAGGCGTAATACATTAAGCCTGAAACCAAGGTTAGAAAAATGGCAATTGACGCAGTAACATTACGATAACGCTTTCTTAATAAAGCATCCTGCATGCGTGTGCGTTTTTCATCATGACTTTCCGTACTCATAACGTCCCCTTATTTATGTACTAAATCATATTTAATTTTCTATTTTTATTGAGAAAATTTTAAAATAAATAACTATAAATA